>CAZPXJ010000098.1:0-11274 GCA_964590855.1 uncultured archaeon | reverse complement strand
TTGAGATTACGCTAGGCAAAATCAATTCTCGTAATGCACCTTTTGTTGCAATAGCAATAGTTCTTTTGAAATCTGCTGGTTCAGTGCCTTTTAAGATTCCAGGATTTTCAGTAAATTGTCTTCTGATTTCTCTGACCATTTTTGCAGCATTTCTTTGAACTGCTACAATTAAGAGGGCTGAGAATAAGGCTGGTACTACAACTCCTAAGAATGCTCCAATTAAGGCTTTTACATTGAGAATGTCAATTGCTAGAATTCCTGCTTCATGTACAAATGAGAATAGTAAAGCAAGTACTGCAAGATTGGCTGCACCAATTGCGAAGCCTTTTGTGATTGCTTTAGCGGTGTTACCTGCTGAATCTAAAGCATCAGCTTTGCGGATAACTTCTTCACCGAGTCCCCCTTGTTCTGCAATAGCACGTGAATTATCTACAATCGGACCATAGGCATCATTTGATACAATTGTACCAACTATTGCGAGCATACCTACAGCTGCCATAGCTACACCAAATACTCCATCAAGTAAGAAGGATACTGCCATAGCAACAATTATTCCAATAGCTGGAAGTACAACACTCATTAAACCATAAGAAAATCCTGAAAGTACAACAACTGCATGTCCCTCTTGGGCTGATTCTGCAATACTCCTAGTTGGTTTCTTATCGTCTCTAGTGTAATAGTCACTTGTCCATCCGATGATAACACCTGCTAATAATCCAAGAACAACTGCAATATAATCTTTCCAATATTGCCAGATTGCAGCACCTCTATCAACAACTGTATCTGGAATAGAAGCAATCATGATTCCTATCATACCTGCTGCAAGAAGTGCAAATAGACCAGTTGCTAGATAAGTCCCAAGATTCAATGATTTTCCTGGGTTGTCTCCACCGAAGTATTTGATTAGGAATATACCAATAAGTGAAGCTACCAAACCAGCAGCTGATAGAAGAATTGGTAAGATAACAAAATCAGATTCCATACCAGCTGCACCAAAGATAGTAGCTAATATCATAGCTGCTACGATGGAAGCAACATAAGAATCTAACAAATCGCTGCCCATTCCAGCAATATCGCCTACGTTGTCTCCAACATTATCAGCAATAGTTGCGGGATTACGAACATCATCTTCAGGTAAATCATATTCACCTTTACCTACAAGATCAGCTCCTACATCAGCTGTTTTGGTGAATATACCACCTCCACATTTCATGAATAAGGCAATTCCAGATGCTCCAAAGCTGAATCCAAGAACAATTTGTGTAGCTTGTCCTGGATCACCTGAAAATATCCAGTAAATTCCTCCAACACCTATTAGAGCAACACCTACAACGGCTAGACCCATAACAGATCCACCGAAGAAAGCGATATCGAATCCTTGCTTGATTCCCTTTGTAACACCTTGAGCTGCTCTTGTGTTTGTTTTAACTCCAACTATTAATCCTAACCATCCTGCAAACATTGAAGCTCCAGAACCTATGACATAAGCTAATGCTTGTTTCCAATTTAGTGTAAAGACTCCTAGTTCTTTACCTGTCATTATAGGAACAACACCATCTGTCATGCTTGATGGTAGGAATAGTAGTATCACTAATCCTAGTACAGCTACGAAAATTCCTAAAACCAAATACTGGACCTCTAAGAAATGTTTCGCACCTTTTTCAATATAACCTGAGACTTCAATCATCTTTTCATTTCCACGATCTTCTCTCATTACAATTATAGTAAAATAGATCGCAGCTAGGATTGAGAGTACACCAGTCAATATAGCTATAAGAAGTAATAAATTACCCATACTGTTCACTCTATATTTTTTTAGCTAGTTTCTGAAAAAACGCGTATTATTTAAAACTTACGTAGGGGATGTGGATATGAAAAAAGATAGATAGGACCTATTTTTCATCTGTGTAAACTGGTATTGAGATACTTGTTTCTTTCTCTTTTTTGTTCCATCTCTTAATCTTACCTTGCTTCCAATCTCTCCTAAATAAGAATAACACCATCAGAGAAGATGCAATACCTAATACTAATAGAAAAACAAAAGACCAGATATGGTTGCCATTTAATGAATTAACACCATGGAATATTGCAATATATTGCGAATAACTCACATTGAACCTTGTTATATCCAAGATCAATCCAAATATCCAAGGAAATATTCCTGCAAGAGCACTTGGAATTGCAAACAGAAAACCTAAAGCTAATGACCTTGATTTCTGAGGAACATTCTCTGTTACATATTTCGTACTAGCTGCTGCGGAGAAATATAGGAATGCAATGAATATGAAAAATAGTACAATCGCCCCAACTCCTGAGACAATATTTCCTAAAATTACAAGAAGTAGCAACATAATTGATGAACCAACAGCTGAAACAACCATTGTCAGACTAGTTGCTACATTATCACTAAGCATTCCGCCAGCGATGGAGGTTAATCCTCCAATTACAAGAATTACCGTTGTTATCCAACCTGCTTGGAAGAGATCAAAACCATAATAGTCTACAAAAATGATTGACAGAAATTGATTGGTTATTCTGAATATTCCTGATCGAAAAACTGAGAAGAATAAGCAGATGATTATTACTAAAGTCAGAACAATGAGAAGCTCTTTTTTAAACCAGTTCTTAAGCTTTTTGTCTCCCTTTAAGCTCTTATTGTTAGTTATCTCAGCATTTTCTTCGTCTGATCTTTTGTATGAAATCATGTAATGAAATAGAATAAACATAAGAAGCGCAACAACTATTGCAGTTATACCAAAAACATTGAAAGATTTTCTCCATCCTATCCAGTTGCTAAAAACTACAATCATGATTGGTGTTATTGATGTTCCTATCATGCCTAAAGCTGTATTGAACCCCATAGCTAGCCCTTTCTTCTCTTCATAAAGATCGGCTATTGAAGCATAAGCTATCGGATGGTAAAACGATGCCCCAAAACCTGTTAGTACTGCTGCAGCTATTAATCCCTGTATGCTATACGAATTTGCAACAATAAAGAGGCTTCCCCCCATAAACAAAACCCCTAAGGGAACAAAGACATTTCGACTTCTTAACCATTTGTCTCCAATTATGCCTACAAAAATACTACAAAGTGCAAATACGACTATTTGAGCTGTACCCACTAATCCTATCTGAGCATTTGTTAAATCAATGTAATCTCTTATTATGAATAAAGATGCACCTAAAATATATGCATAGAAATGGTTTAGAAAATGACCAAATATCAGAGCTGATAAAGCAACTACAGGGTACCTACTAATAACTTGTGGCATCAAAAAAGTCAAGATAAGGCTACGTTAAAAACTTTCTTGTAAAGACTGAATACTTAGGGTTTTTGAAGAGCCATTTTGGCTTCAGCACGTCTGAGTTCTTGTTCAGTTATTTCTTTGGCACTGAGTTCTCTCTTTTTCTTTTGTGCCTTTTTTCTCTTATCTTTCATGATAAAATATATATTAATAATAAATATAAAAGTTCCTTTTTCATATAAAGAGATTTTAGGAACTATCTTCAAGTAATAAGTATCTTTTTTAGTTATAAGGATAATTTGAGATTGTGAGTCAAGCTGAGTATGTTTTCAAGATTACGCTCATAGGAGATGGAGCTGTTGGTAAAACATCAATTAGAAGTAGGTATATGGGGTATGGATTTTCAGCTTCACATATGATGACTCTAGGTGCAGATTTCAGTGTTATCACAAAAAAAATGCCCAATAATGAACTCTGGCGCTTTCAAATCTGGGATCTTGCTGGACAACCCATTTTCAAAGAGGTTAGAGGAAGATTCTATAATGGAAGCATGGGGGCTTTAGTCGTTTTTGACATCACGAATAGACGCTCTTTTAAAAACTGTTTAATGTGGATTAAAGAGCTCTACAAATACTGTGGTAAAGAAGTAGTGCCGATTATTTTGTTAGCTAACAAAAGTGATTTGCGAACCAGAAAGAGTGTTTCTATTAAAGAAGCTCAGAAATATGTAGAAATCTTGAATAAAGGAACGAAGGGTTTTAACATATCCAATCATCTAATTGAAACTAGTGCTAAAACTGGACAAAATATCGACAAAGCTTTTGAAATGTTGGGGAATGCGATACGAGCAAGAGTTTAAAAGTAATAGTAAAACTGTAATATTATACAACAAAGTTGATATTGAGTTTGTGGATTAAATGATATTTAAGATTCTTGTGCTAGGGGACTATGGTGTAGGAAAATCTTCTCTTTTTGAACAGTTTGAGAAAAGCATACCTGGTGCAGTGAGAAAACCTTCTATCAAGCTAAATTTGATTGAATTCACAAGAAAAATATCGGGAGAGGAAGTTACAGTTCAACTTTTTGATATCCCTGGTACAGAAATGTCTAATGCAAATAGATCCAAAAATTATCTAGGGGCGCATGGAGCATTCATTATTTTTGACGTCTGCAACCCTAACAGTTTTCGTCATGTACCATTCTGGATTGAAGAGTTGATGAATTATAATGGCTATGGTAAAGTACCTATTGCTTTAATTGGAAACAAATCTGATTTGCGTGCTTCAAGTGAAAGAACCTTAAATCCTATTGATGCACAAGAGTATGTTTTCAGATTAAATAGATCTACTCAGAAAGAAAACGTTGAAAACTACTTCTTTGAACTATCTTCAAAATCAGCTAAAGGATTACCTCAGATAGTAGATCAATTTCTGGAGTCAATCCACAAGCATAGAACAACAAAATAGTTCTACCTTATTTTTCAGAAAGATATATTAGTTGAAACTTGATAAGTTATAAAACATGGTTGATAATTTTATTCAGAAAATTAGATCTGAATCTCCTACCCTTCAGAAAAAGACTTTTTTGAATCACGCTTCACGCGGACCTTTACATGGTATAACTCAACAAGCTATCAAAGAATATAGTGATTTTTGGGGGGAGTTCGATTTTGAAGAATCAAATAAAGTGTTTCAAGAAGCTAGAGGAAAATTTGGCAAACTGATCAATGCATCAGAAGAGGAGATTGTTTTCACTCGCGATGTTACTTCAGGTTCTAGATTAGCTGCTAATATGATTGATTATGATAATAAGAGCAATATTGTCTGCTATTGGAATGATTATGTAGCCCAAGTATATCAAGCTCTTTTCCTCAAGAAAACGAAGAATATTGAGTATCGACCTGTCCCAGATAAGAAGAATCGTGTAATTGCTGAGGAGTTTGCCAACAAGATTGATAAAAACACCAAACTTGTTCTTCTCTCACATGTTCAATGGCTGTCTGGGTGTAAAGCAGATGTGAAAGAGATTGCTAAAATTGCTCACGAGAATGATGCTCTAATAGTAATTGATTCTATTCAATCATCTGGAGCTCTAGTTAATGATGTCAAAGATTGGGATGTTGATTTCTTAACTTGTGGAACTGCAAAGTGGCTTCTAGGTGCTAATCAAGCTGGTTATTTCTACATGAAGAAGGAGCATATCGACAAATTTGACCCTCCCTTTGCTGGTTATCATGGAGTTGATTCTGGGGAGCACCATCAACCTTATTGGAATGTGAATGAACTGATTTATGTAAAAGATATCAACAAATTTATGGATACCAATCCTAGTGACTTCCTGTTTTATGTTTCTAGCAAAGGAATGGACATAATTTTAGAATATGGGATAGAGAATGTTGAGAAAAGGATTATGAAACTGACAGATTACCTGGTAGAGGAATTACAGAAACTAGGGAATTATGAGTTCATTTCTCCTCTCGAAAAGCATCATAGATCAGGGGTCATCAATATTCGAATTCCTAAGAATATTCAAATGATTAAACGACTTCTAATGGTGAATATAATTGTTTCTGGACGTTATGGTGGTATAAGAATCAGTCCTCATTTCTACAATACTGAAGAAGATATAGACAAATTAACCAGCGCAGTTAAACTAATTCTCAAATAATTATTTTTTACCTATTTCTTTCATGTCGCACGAATAAAACTTTTAAAGCTACTGCAGAAATGCAATTGTAAAGTTACAAATGCATATTTCAAAGAAAAGGTGACGAAATGTTAAAAAAGAAACAGAAAACGAAAATACCTGAAGTAGTTGAAGAAATAATACCTTGGCATAGTATGGAAAAAGATGATATATTCAAAGAATTACATACTGATGAGAAAGGTTTATTCGATTATGATGTCCAATCTCGTTTAGAGAAATATGGTCATAATAAATTAATTATAACAGAGCGATATAAAGTCCTGAAAATGATAATAGGACAATTTACAGGTTTCCTAGTAGTACTCCTTATTGTGGCTGGTGCTATAAGTCTTGGAATTGGTCTAAGTAATTATTATAGATTTGGGGAAGGAGAAGAAATAATAGACGCCATAGCAATATTTGCAATAGTTATTATCAATGCAATTATCGGTTTTGTTCAAGATTATAGGTCTAACCAAGCGTTAGAAAAATTAAAAGAGTATTTTGAACAAGATGTGGTTGCACTTAGAGAGGGTAAGGAAGTTATAATTCATAGTAGTGATTTGGTACCTGGTGATATCATCCTTCTTGAAATGGGTGATAAAGTTCCTGCAGATTGTAGATTAATTTCTGCAAATAATTTCAAAATTGATGAAGCTCCTCTAACAGGGGAAAGTTCATCAATAACAAAAAATCTCGAAATAGTTCCTGCTGAAAGCAGATTACACGAACGAAAAAATATGATTTACAGTGGTACAACCTGTGTATATGGAAGAGGAAGAGCAATTGTTGCTTCTACTGGAATGAGAACAGAGATGGGTAAAATTGCTGAATTAACTCAAGTAAAAGAAGAACTAACTCCTTTACAACAATCTCTAGATAAACTTGGAAAAATTCTTGGTATAATTATTTTAGCAATTTGTGAATTAGTTATGATAGTAGATGCATCCTTAGGCGAACCTCTGCTAGAGAGTTTTGAAACTGCAGTTGCACTAGCTATTTCAGCTGTTCCTGAAGGTCTTCCTGCAGCAATTGTTATCACATTAGCTATAGGTGTTTCCAGGATGGCTAAAAGAAAAACTATTGTATCAAAATTACCCGCAGTAGAAACTTTAGGTTCTGTGGATTATATCTGTAGCGATAAAACAGGAACATTGACCAGAAATGAGATGACTGTTAAAGAAGTCTTTACGCTTAATGGTTTAACAGAAGTGAGTGGATCAGGTTATCTTTTGGATGAAAAAGATTTTCGCCAAAATGAGATAAATATAGATCCAAAAGATGATGAATCTCTGAATCAATTAATAACTGCAGTTGCTCACTGCAACAATTCAGGTGTGCTGAGAAATGAGGACAAAATTGATATCAAAGGTGATCCAACTGAAGCAGCTCTAGTTGTATTAGCTGAAAAAGCTGGTATTACTAAAAAGATGCTAAAACCATTAGACCATGAAATTTTCTTTGATTCCGAAAGGAAGAGAATGACAACCATTCACAAAGATGATGGGAAAATAATTGCCTATATGAAAGGGAGTCCTCCCGTAGTTCTAACCAGATGCAATTATGCAATGCAAAATGGTAAGCAAACTAAAATGACTAAAAGTTTAGAAAACAAGATACTTGAAGCTAATCTAAATATGTCAAATAAAGCATTAAGGGTTTTAGCAGTTGCATACAAAGAATTACCAGCAGATTATGATAAAGAAAAAGTAGACGAAATCGAAGATGATATGATTTTTGTGGGATTAACTGGAATGATTGACCCTGCCAGACCTGAAGTACGAGGAGCTATAGACGAATGTAGACTAGCAGGAATTACAACAGTTATGATTACAGGAGACCAAAAAGCTACAGCAATAGCAGTTGCAAAAGAAATTGGAATCTATGATGAAGAAAAAGATTTAGCTGTCAGTGGTGATGAATTTTCTTTAATGCCAGATGATGAATTGAAAGAAAAAATAGAGATCATTACAGTTTACAGTCGTATGAGTCCAAAAGACAAATATCGCGTAGTAGAAACACTACAAGAATTGAATCACAGAGTTGCTTGTACAGGTGATGGGGTCAACGATGCTCCAGCTATTAAGAAAGCAGACATAGGCATTGCTATGGGTATAACAGGTACAGATGTTACCAAAGAAGTAGCTGATATGGTTATTACTGATGATGCTTTCAATACAATAGTCAACGCTGTAGAAGAAGGTCGAAATATCTTTGAGAATATGAAGAAATTCATTCGTTATCTTTTATCCTGTAATTTTGATGAAATTTTTGCTGTTCTGATAATTTATTCGATTTTCAGTAAACTACCCTTCTTACCTTTGCAAATTCTTTTCTTGAATCTATTAACAGATGCTCTACCGGCATTAGCATTGTCTTTCGACCCGTATGATCCAGAACTGATGAAAAGAGCTCCAAGAGGTAAGCAATCATCATTCGTCAAAGATATGTATGTTTTTGCAGCTGTTGCAGGTGTTGTTGCTCTAGCTTGTTCAGTGGGAATCTTTCTACTAGCGTATCTACAATTAGCTCCAAATATGCAACTATTCCAGGATTGGGCAGCAAATGATGTTTTACTTGATCCAACCCTTGTTTATGCCGAACGACTCGATCATTATGCTGAAGCATACGGACAATTATTAGCCTTTATATCTACGCTATCATTTGAGCTCTGGTTCGTGTTCATTGCTCGGAATGATAATGAAACTCCTCTTCTTAGATCAAAACCATTTAAGAATTGGTACCTAAATGGAGCAATTTTAATTTCCTGGTTCTTGCTTCTAGGTTGTGTTTATCTTCCAGCAACTCAAACAATATTTACAGGATTCAATGCTGTAGAAGAAGCATCTAGATATTATTTACTTGGTGCTGCAGATTGGGGTTACATGCTTGCATTTACTTTAGGTCTATGTTTGTTTGCGGAACTAATGAGATATGTCTTCAGATCTAAAGGATTCAAGAATATGTTAGCAAAATTGGGTATGGCAGACGCAGCTTAAAACCATAACTCTTTTCCCTTTTCTTTTTTTATTCAATCTCTTGAAATTGATTTTTTTGTCCTTACGAAATTCTTTATTTAGAGTAATTCCAATCTCATATCGAGTTTTATGGATGGTCATGACAAAAATCCTGAAGATTTATACTCTTTACTTGATTCTCAGTTTGAAGGTTTAAGCTCTCAAGAGGCAGCTAAACGGCTTGAAGAGCATGGACCAAATTCTCTTCCTTCTGGTCGCTCTATAAGTCCTTGGAAGATTCTATTAAGTCAATTCACAGATCTTCTTGTAATAATCTTGTTAATTTCTGGTTTAGTAACTGGGATTCTAGGTATAATTGAAAAAGATAAAGAATCTATCATTGATGTTGTTGCAATTTTCATTGTTGTAGCACTAAATGCTGGGTTAGGGTTCTATCAGGAGTTATCAGCTGAAAAAGCAATTAATGCCTTGAAGAGACTAGCTACAAGTGAAGTAGTTGTTGTCCGTGACCAAATAAAAACCTTGATACCTTCAGAAAATGTTGTTCCTGGAGATATCGTTTCTTTAGATGCTGGAAGTACAATAGCGGCAGATATTCGATTACTTGAAAGTTATGAAATAAGGACGCTGGAAAGTATACTTACTGGGGAATCTTTACCCATTAAAAAAGAGATCAAGGTTCTTCCCGAAAAAACTCCAATAGCTGATAGAAAAAATATGCTATACAAAGGAACTACAGTAGTTAATGGTTCAGGCATAGGGATTGTTGTGGCTACAGGAGTTGAGACTGAACTTGGTAAAATAGCTACTTCCTTGATGGCCATTACATCTGATGACACTCCTCTCCAAAAGAAACTGGCAAAATTAGCAAAACAACTAACTATTGGTGTAGTTATTTTATCAATTATTATTCTCATTTTAGGTTTCGTTTTAATGAAACCAGAAAGCCCTTCAGAAGTAATTATCTTTGCAATTGGTTTAGCAGTAGCAGCTGTTCCAGAAGGATTACCTGTTGTTCTAACTTTGACCATGGCCGTAGGAGTAACTAGAATGGCTAAGAAAAGATCATTGATTAGAAACCTTCCAGCTGTAGAAGTATTAGGTTCAGCTACTGTCATATGCACAGATAAAACAGGAACACTAACCAAGAACGAGATGACAGTAAAAGCTGTTTGGACGATGGATCATATTTATGATGTTACTGGTGCTGGTTATGCAGACAATGGTGACATTATCTGTACTGACAATGTTGAAATTAAAGATGCTAAAGAAGATCCAACTTTGATGAAAATCTTGGAAGTTTGTACTCTTGCTAATGAAGCTTCCATCAATATTCGAGACGATTCAATAGATTTTGACATCTTTGGTGACCCTACTGAAGTTGCATTGCTCATCTTAGCGGAGAAAAGCCACTATAGAGGTAAGATTATCACCTCTTGGGCAAGACAATATCTTTTCCCCTTTGATAGCGATAGGAAGAGGATGAGCGTGCTTGTGCAGCATACAGAAACAGCTGAAAATATGTTGATGATAAAAGGGGCAGCAGATATTCTGTTAGACATATGTGGGACGAAGTATACTCATGAGGGAATTACTACACTAACTTCTGAAGATAAACAGAGAATTATTCAAATAAGTAATTCTTATTCTGCAAATTATGCATACAGAATCTTAGGAATAGCTGTTAGACACTTGGATCATGAAGATGCAACTAAACTTATTCTTACAGGATTTAGCGAAGATGCTGAGAAGGATTTGACTTTCGTAGGATTTGTAGCTATGATAGATCCTCCCAGAGATCAATCAAAACCATCTATAGATCAGGCAAGAGCTGCAGGAATTAACGTTATAATGATAACAGGTGATCATATGGAGACAGCAAAAGCCATAGGCCGCTCAATTACTTTATGTGCAGGTATGGAACCAATTTCTGGTGCTCAACTAGATGAGATGAGTGATGAAGAACTAGAAAAAGCTGTATATGAGACAGAAATCTTTGCAAGAGTCAACCCCGCACATAAACTTCGAATTGTTAATGCTCTCAAGAAACAAGGTGAAATCACAATTATGACAGGCGATGGGGTGAATGATTCACCTGCTTTGAAGCGAAGTGACATTGGAGTAGCGATGGGTTTAAGTGGTACAGACGTTGCTAAGGAGGCCAGTGACATGATTCTAACCGATGATAATTTTTCAAATATTATTGGAGCAGTTTCTGAAGGAAGAATCATTTATGATAACATCAAACGTTTTATCGCTTATCTGCTCTCTGCAAATTCTGGTGAAATTTTAACTGTCCTTCTTGGGTTGATTATCAGTGCGATTTTCTTAGAAGAAATTACATTAGCTGTATTAGCAATTCATTT
>CAZPXJ010000097.1:0-11292 GCA_964590855.1 uncultured archaeon | reverse complement strand
TCGTCATTACATTTTCGATTTTTACAACTACCATTCCTCTTCTTCTAGCCAATGTAATTGACCTATTTATTGCTCCTTTTGCTAAATCAAGTACATACATAACTAACTATGTTAATTCCTTTGGTACATATAATGGGATTTCTACTAACCTTATACAGAGCAAAGTTAACATTATCACACCTTCAGCTTCATCTCAAGATATTAACTCAATTCTTATTATGGGGAGCATGTATCTACTATTCCTAGTTCTGAATTTTGTAATGATCTTGGCAAGAACCATTTTCTTTGCTAGATTAGGTCAGAAAATGATTTATAGAATTAGAAATGATCTTTTTACAAAACTACAATACCTATCTTTTGATTATTTCACAGAAACAGAATCAGGTAGAACAATTTCCAAATTGACAAACGATGTAGACTCGCTTGGAGAACTTCTAACAACAGGAATAATTGACATTTTTGCAGATTTTGTAAGTCTAGTATGGATACTTGCACTGATGTTCATTCTTGATGTAAATATGACTTTGTTTACATTGACAGTTGTTCCAGTATTGCTAGTTATTGCAATTCTTTTCCAGAAGAGAGTAAGATCCGCTTATAGAAGAACAAGAGTAGCAATTGCCAAAGTAACTGCAAACCTCCAAGAAACAATATCAGGTGTTAGAGTAACTAAAGCTCTCTCCAGAGAAGATAAAAACATACAAAATTTCAAAGGACTTAACAGAGAGAACTATTCAGCAAACGTTCAAGCAGCAAGTATTTCATCACTTTTTATGCCAATAATTCAAATTATCGCAGCCCTAGGAAGTACGATAGTAATTATTTATGGAGGGTATTCTGTAATCACAGCCGGTACTATATCAATTGGTGAGCTTTACGCTTTTCTTGAGTATTCTAATAGATTCTTCATGCCTGTTATCAGTTTGTTTACATTCTACACTACAATTCAATCAGGATTTGCAAGTGCAGAGAGAATATTTGAAATTCTAGATGAAGAACCTTCTGTGAAAAACTCAGAAGAACCAATTTATCCAGATAAAATCGATGGCTATTTGAAATTAGTAAATGTTGATTTCAGATATCAACAAGAAATTCCTGTGTTGAAGAACATCAATCTAGAAATTGAACCTGGAAAAAGCATAGCTTTAGTGGGTCAAACTGGAGCTGGCAAAACAACAATCACAAAATTACTCTCCCGATACTACGATGTAACAGCGGGGGAACTATTCGTTGATGGATTCAATATCAAAGAGATAAATTTGGAGACTTTGAGAAAAAATATAGCAGTAGTTCCACAAGATGTCTATCTATTTAGTGGTTCAATTATGGATAATCTAAAATTCGGTAAAAAAGATGCTTCAGATCAAGAAGTTTATGACATTTGCTTGATTTTGGGGTTGCATGACTATATCTTGAAACTACCTGAAGGATATGATACAGATGTCAAAGAAGGAGGTGCTAGGTTATCACTTGGTCAAAGGCAATTGATATCTCTTGCTAGAGCAGTTGTAGCTAATCCAAGTATACTTATTCTGGATGAATGCAGTAGTTCTGTTGATCCAATCACTGAAGCTCTTATCCAAAAAGGAATAAACTTTATTTTGCAAGATAGAACCTCAATAGTAATCGCTCATCGTTTGAGCACTATTAAAAATGCTTCTCAGATAGTTGTTCTAGATAATGGTGAAATTGTAGAATCTGGTTCTCATGAAGAGTTGTTAAAGAAGAAGGGAAAGTATCATGCTTTATATGAAACCCAACTCACAAGTAATCTCATAAACTAATACGTTTCTATCTTCATTTCGCAATCCTTTTTATAGATTTGGTTTTCTTTATTCTGAACTTAACATGACAAGAGTAGAAGAACTTATAGCTAATAAAAAGGGAAGGATTCTTTGTTTAGGTAATGAGGCGATAGCACGTGGTGCTATCGAAGCAGGTGTTCAAGTATTTGCAGCTTATCCAGGAACTCCAAGCAGTGAAGCAAGTACTGCATTAATTGCAACATCTTCAAAACTAGGTCATTATGCTGAATGGAGTACTAATGAAAAGGTAGCTTTTGAAACTGCATTCGCAGCATCAATTACAGGAATTCGTGCTATGACTGCATGTAAACATGTTGGTGTGAATGTCTTGGCAGATGCACTATTTAGTGCTGCGTATATGGGGACAACAGGAGGATTTGTTGTCTTAGTTGCTGATGATCCTCATTGTTTTAGTAGTCAAAATGAACAAGACTCTAGATGGCTAGGGGTAACTGCTCAAGTACCAATATTAGAACCTTCCAATCCTCAGGAAGCAAAAGAGTTTACCAAATTAGCTTTTGATATAAGTGAAAAATTTGAACAACTCATAATTTTACGATCAACCACAAGAATCTCACATGCTAGAGCGGATATTGAATTTAATGAATTCGATACAAAGTTCAAAGAGGGAAATTTTGAGAAGGGATTAAGATACAAATGCTTACCAGCTATTGCTAGAGCAAATCATCCAAAATTGGTAGCAAAAATGGAGGAAATCAAAAAATGGATACCAGAAAGTGGTTTATCATTTGTAGAAGGACCAAATGAGAATGAATTTGGTGTGATTACAAGTGGAATCTCATACGCGTATCTAAAAGATGCATTAGCATTATTAGAAAAAGACATACCAATCCTCAAACTTGGCATGATTTCTCCTATTGACGAGAAATCCATTTTAGAGTTTGCAAAGGATAAAAAAAATATCATCTTCATCGAAGAAGTTGATGCATATCTAGAAGATAGAATTAGCGCACTCTTACTTCAAAATGGTATTACACCAAAAATTCACGGAAAATGTTCAGGTATAACAAAGCGCTATCATGAACTTAATTCAAGAATAGTAGCAGAAGCTCTTCAGGGAATCATTGGTGGTGAACTTCAACCTGTTAATGAAATTGAGGAAATCTCAGAAAATACAAAAGATTTCATACCATTCAGACCCCCACTGTTCTGCCCTGGTTGCCAACATAGAGCAGCTTTTTGGGAACTATCAAAAGTGGTACGAAAGAATAATGGAATATTTGCTTCAGACATAGGATGCTATTCATTAGATCCTTGGGTAACTGATACAATCCTATGTATGGGCGGTGGAATCAGTATGGCAAATGGGTTTTCGCGTGTAATTAAAGATAAGCCAATTTTTGCTTATATCGGAGACAGTACATTTTTCCATACTGGAATGCCAGCTTTAGCTAACGCGGTTTACCACAAAGCAAACATCAATCTCTTAGTCCTAGATAATAGAATGACAGCGATGACAGGTTTTCAACCTAATCCTACAGAGGTGATAGATATTGCTGATGTTGCAAAATCTCTTGGAGTCGAGTATGTAGTTGAGTTTGATCCCTATGATTTTGAGAATGGAAAGAAAGTCTTCGAAGAAGCTTTGAAACACGAAGGTCCTACAGTTATAATAATGAGAAAAATATGTGCCAATGAATGGTGGAGACAAAAAAGGAGGAGAGGAGAGAAAATAGAAGTCTTCACAATAGACCCTGAAACATGTATCTCCTGTGGTACTTGCTTGGTTCAATATCAGTGTCCAGCTATACATTGGAGTATAGATACTAATTCAAAAGGGAAAAACTACTCAGTAATTGATCCTTCAATGTGCACTGGGTGCAGTGTATGTTCCCAAATTTGCCCAACTGGGGCTATATCAAAGGTGGTGGATTAAATGGTCGAAACTTATCAAATGATGGTCTGTGGCGTTGGTGGTCAAGGAATATTAACTATTACAGACATAATTGTAATGGCTGCTCAGAAAAAAGGATTACGTGTTTTAGGGTCAGAAGTACACGGAATGGCTCAAAAAGGTGGTTCAGTTGTGACTAATCTCAAAATAGGAAAGGAGTTACATTCTCCCGTGACTCCAATTGGGAGTTGTAAAGCACTTGTAGGATTAGAACAAAATGAGACTCTGAGATACATGAAATTCTTAGAACCAGGAGGAACAGCAATTACCTCACAAACAGTTTTATTCCCAATTTCATGGAAGAAAGATACAAAAGCAGCTCTACTAGCGAGGGAGAAAATAGAAGAGAACCTTGCTAAGTTTAAAGCGAAAATAATCAGAATTGATGCGGAGAAACTCGCCATCGAAGCGGGTTTAGCGTTGACCCAAAATATTGTTTTACTCGGTGCACTATCTCAAGTTGAAGGCTTTCCTTTAACAGTTGATGAATTAAAAGAATCACTAAAATTGAGAGTACCTGCAAAGTATCTTGAACAAAATGTAAAAGCATTTGAGTTAGGTACAAAATCTGTATCTAACTTCTAGTTTCTTTTACTAAATGTATACGAATATTTTTGGTAGACTTAGAATATTTAGATGTGTGCTTCATTTTTCCTCTTCTGGAAGCAATACAGTTTCAATTATTTTTTCACCAGCAACTACTTCATCTACAGAATGAATGGAGGACCCATAATCACGAAGTGCTTCTTGAATATCTTCAAAAACCAAATTATCACCAACTACGGTAACATTGATCCCTTCTGTGCTTGAATCAGTTTCAGTTCTTATGATATTTACTGATTCTACACCATGCAATTCAGCTATTGCATGCGCCAAAACATCCATTCTTGGCTGATGAGGTTTTAAAACATCTAACACAAGTCTTCTAATTCTAACAGTTCTAGAGGAAGTAACCATCTTTTATTCCCAGTTTCCTGTAATTTAACTAATTGACTTCTTTCTCATTAATTCTTAAAGTTTTAGTTATATAAAACCGACGAAAAGTTAAATGTTAATCTTGATATATTTGAATATCCTTATAATTCTGTTAGTTACCATTACGCAAAATAATATTAATTATAGTAAAAATTAAAAATTGGGTACCCCTACTAACAATGTACAGTAACGTGAGGTCTATGTCAAAGAAATTTCCTTATGATTTATGGATATCTGCAGGTAGTGATGCAGGTATTAGTTTTGCCACTATTGGACGTTTAGCTAAGGATTCTAGCATGATGCAAGGGATTCTTCTTTCTCTTCAATCATTGATGACAACTGAAGTAAATGTCAGTAATTCACAATTTATGACAGGAGAAAATGAATATGTTAAATTTGGAACTTTTACTCTATCTGATGAAGCAGAAAATGTTATTGTGCAGTATGTTGTCAAATCAGATCAACCAAACAAATTAACAAAAGAAGATGAAAAACTAGTTCAAGAATTAGCACTTTCATTTTGTCGATTTCTTATTCTTACGCCTAAATTTCATCAAAATTTAGCGACAGGAAGGATGATTTCTTTGGATCATGTATCCAAAGCATATCTTAAAGCTTGTACTATAGCCAAACAAAAAATTTCTGTTCTGAAGAACAACAAAGGTTTGCTGGATTTGATTGATAAAAATCTAAAGAGCATAGATAAAGATAATTTAAAATTCCCAATTATTGCTCAACTTCGTGAATTAAAGGAATGGATAGGAGAGGATGAAAATTCTTGGGATAAAGGTGCAATAGTTGCCTTCAAAAGGCAGTTGCTTGTTCAAATGGTAGCTCAGGATATCTTGAATCAGATTATCACTGAAGATCCATTTGTATTGATTGAGTATGAAACTCCACGATATGTTATTGAAGAGATAAGAAATCATATTGAAAAATATTTGAGAGAAAAAGATATCCAACCAAAAGAGCTCATAGAACAATATCTTTTGAAAAATCTAGATAAGATGGTTGCAGCTCAACTCAAGAAACTAAGTATAGATGAGATACACTCAGCTAATTCTTTTATATCTCATAATTTAGCTAAGGAAGTAATATTTGAACTATCTAAAGAGAACCCAATCTGTGCGTTAGTTGATTTTCGAAATGTAGATTTGTATTCAGCTATAAGAAATGAGATTGGTGCAGCAACTGAAGTACCTGATCCAGGGAATATGATTTGTGATGCATTAATTGAGGATGTAACTCCGTTAGCACTTCAGAGTGCAAGACTCTTTTTCAGTGAACTGATCAATCCTTTCATTGGGAGAAAACTTCCCCCAAGTATCTGGAATGTAATAGTTGATTTTTCGTTTTCAATCTTAGATGAGAAGAAAATGAAACCTATTAAGAAGAAAGACGAAAAGAATGGAAAAACGGGAATAGGAATAAAACGAGAATTAATCAAAGAAAGGACTTCGAAATTAACAGTAGTTCAGCCCAAATGGATAAAAGAATTGACCAAAAAATTCAATGAAATGGGTGTAGGTAAACAACTTCAGATATCGAATGTTGAGGAATCTGTACTGTTTGCTTCTGCTCTCGAAAGAGCTATCATTACAACATTAGAAAAAATAGTTAAAACTCAGCTATTCAATTCAAGTTTAGGTGACATTTTTACTTATATGATACATTCATTCAAAGATATTGCTCCAAAAACTGTTTTTGTAAATATTCTAGAAGGTATAATGTTTGATCTGAAAGATAGGAAATACCAAACTCCAACACAAATGGGATTAAATACTAAAGATTTAATAGGTTCGGCAGTTGAGGAAGGTAATATTAAAGCACATGTTAATTCTGTACCAGTTCAGCTTAAGAAATCGTTCTTCAAAGGGAGTTTCCTAAAATTCGATGGGAGAAGAATCTCTGCAGCAGAACTACTTCAGAAGCAGGGAATAACCCTAAATATTGGAAACAATGTCATGCCTCTGCGCGATGCTGAAAAGGATGCTGAGTTTTTAACAATATGTTTTCTAAATTCGAAGATACTGAAAAGGTCATATCCTAAAGCAATACTAAGAGGAATGATAGAATCTTATCTTCAACAGATGTTTCATTTCGAAGGTGAAGTATACAATCAATTAGATACTCTAATTACAGTATTTAACCGAGAAGTAGCTGCGAAACTAACACCAGCACATAAATTACAAGATGTTAGAAACAGTTTTCCATCATTCCCATTGATTAGAGAGATTCCACAAAGATTCACTGGTAAGAATTTCCATGAGAGGTTTGAAGAGAGCTGGAATAGTTATGCACCTAAAATTCATACAATAATACAGGACTTACTTACAGGTTTTTCATCATTGAGAACTAATGATTTAAACTACAAGAAAAAAGCCTTGAAATTGTATGGTGCAGCTATTAAAGATTTAAAAGATGTTAGAAAGAATTTAATTAAAAACTGGACCCCTCTTAATGATCAGATGACCAAAATGGTCGAAAACTGGTCCAAAGAAGTAAGTGTAGACTTATCTTCACATCTAGATGTAATTAGTAAGAAAACTAACATTTGGATAGGAAATGAGTTTAAAATCCAGAAACTGGAATATGGAAAGTTCACAATTTCAGAAAAACAGAGTCTAAAGGAGATTATCGATACAGTTAACCGATTAAATCCTCATGAAATTGCAGATCTTCCAAAAAACTTCATGGAGATAGCTATTTCGATTTTACTTTACAGAAGAATTCCAGAATATGTTATAGATGAATCATATAGTCAAATGATAAGTGGAGAAAAAAAAGTAGCAGATTCAGTTTTGAAAGCATGGTCTAAAAGCCGTTCTAGGAAAGAATTCGAGAGTAATTTGTATCTTAACATGCGATCATTAAGTAATACCTTCACCAAGATGATTAATACATATGGAAGACTTACAAGTACCTTGTTTGTTCAAAATGATCTTGAATTATCAAGTGATATAAAGGGATATTATATAGTTCTTGGAAAACTTCCAAAAGAAATCTATGCAACTAAAACTAGTGTTTTTGATATAGTGAAGTTTCTAAACATTGATGTTGTTAGCCATCCTAAAGACTGGGAAATCAGACTGTATCTTGAACCTGATTACAAGAGAGATATGGATGAATATAGAGATAAATTGATTGTAATGAGTGATATAATAGGCTTTGTTGCTCGAAAGAAGTTTGATGAAAATACAGGACCAGTACTTGATGGAATTAAATCTGTAATCTCCTATCTTATAGAGGGTGGAGATACTAATATCATTGATCTTTCGGAAACCATAAAGGAAGCATTGTTCAGATTATCTGAATATCCAACAATCGTTACAGAAGAAAAAGAGTAAGCTAGGAGAGAAAACTCCTAGAACGAGATAATATTTCATCTGCATACTTCTTAGGTAATTTCTTTTTTTGCTCTAATAAATTGAGACCGGAATTTAACAAAGAGAGATCACCTTCTTTTATCAGCTCATTTGTATCTGCTTGAATTTCTCCTTGAATCTTTTGATCAACTTCCAGCAAATCTTCTAAAGGTTTCTTCAAGAAAGAAATTGATTCACTTGCTATACAATCAAAACCTATTCTAGCATATAAACTATGCAAAGGTAGTAATCTTGGTTTTTTCATTCTTTCAGAGATTTCAAATGGAGGTATTACTAAATAATTGAGTTTATCCTTTTCTTTGAATTTACAGATAGCAACTGGGACATTTATTGTAACTGCTTGTTCTTCAGCTGTTATGTTGAGTAAGTCTCCAGAGATAGAATATGCAGAAAACATAATGTAATTATTTTTGATCTTTTTCATCAGATTAGATCTATTATTATGAAAACGGTTTAGTATATCATTAGCAAGTTGAATATCAGCTTCTTTTTCACTAACAACTTGTGTTTTCTCGTTTTCAATTTCAATAGTCTGACGACGAATATCTTCTTTAACTGTATTCATTCTATCCGAAACATTTCTTTTATCAACTTCTGCTTGTTGAAAAATGTCATCAAACTCATTTTTTCGATGATCAATTTCAGAAAGAGCTGTATTAAGTCCAACACCAAAAGACTGAGTTTCATCTTGAACCGCTCTAATTTTACTATATATTAGATCAAAATCATCGCCGGAACTTAATCTATCAAGACTATTCAGCAATTGAGTATATGTTTCTGTAAGTGCAGCAATGTCTTTCTTTAGTTGGTTCCATCTCTTACTTTCCTTAACTGTATGAACCTGGTCTTGTCTGTTTTTGGAAGCTTCTTCATCTATTTTCTTTCTTTCAACTTTCTCTTCTTCATCAATTTCTTTGATTTTCCCCGAGGTTTCACGTTTAGAGTTTTCAATAAGTTGAGAATATTCTGTTTCTGCCTTTGATCTTTCTCGTTTTCTATTTTCAATCTCAGATTCAAGAGATTTCTCAACTTCATCAAAAAGCAGATTTAACTCAGTTTCAAGCTCATGGTCTGTTATAGCATATTTGCTTATAGAAACAACTTGTCTCTTGACATCTTCTCTATTTACAATAGAAGAGAGTTTCTTAAATTTTTGATTTCGTGAGGATCCATGATGAGTAATCAACTTAGCCATGCCTTCTACAGATTTCTTGATTAAGGCTCCACTGATTTCAACATTGTGTACACTTTTGGAAATTAGAGCATTTTCAATATCTTTGTATAATGACTCTAAAGAATTATATTCACTAGTTAAAACAGGTTTGATATCTGCAATTGTCGGAACTTTGCTGACTGATAGTTTATTCTTGTCAGTATTAAGAGAGTTTACTATAATATAGTTGTTATCACTTACTCTTAACCCGTAGAAAGGTACATAGCACCGATAGATTCCTTCAAGATTCTCTTTTCTTTTTATGCTATCCAGAGCAAAACCTAAAACAGCCGAATATTCAGCTTCCTTTTGTTCTTCACCTGTAAATTCTGAAGTAATTAGATCTAAGAATATTTCATTTGTCATTTTTTTATCCTCCTAATAAGATATTTGACCGTCATTGATTTTGATCATGCGGTCAGCGAATTTTCGTAAATCATTGTTGTGTGTTGCTAAGATAACTGCTGCACCTTCACGTGAGATTAGTTTCATTTGTCGCATTACTTGTTCTCCAGACTCGCTATCAAGATTTCCTGTGGGTTCATCTGCAAAAACAATTCTAGGTTCTTTGATTAACGCTCGACATATTGCCACTCTTTGTTGCTCTCCACCACTTAGTTGGTCGGGGTAAGCATACTCTTTATCTAGTAGTCCTACTTTACGAAGCAGCTTCATAGCTTTTTCTCTTATTTCTGGAGAAGGTATACTTGAAGGATAAAGGCTAGACTCAACATTCTCTAATGCCTTAAGTGTAGGAATCAATTCCCAAGCTTGAAAAATGAAACCAACATTGTGACGTCTATAAGCTGTAAGTTGTTTTTGATCCCAAATTGCCATGTCTACCATATGTTTCATAGATCTGTCTCTGGTCTCACTTTCAACATTCTTGTCTTCCATGTATTTGAATCCTTCACCGGCTCTAGAAGTATTGAAATAAATATTCCCACTAGTAGGTACATCTAATCCAGAAAGACAATTTAGCAAGGTTGTTTTTCCGCTTCCAGAAGGACCAACGATCATCAATATCTCTCCTTGATTTACTTCTAGGCTTACTTTATCTAATGCTCGAACTATTTCAGACCTACCTCTTTTGTAGATTTTTGTTATTTTATCAACTTTTAATATTGCATCTGACATTTCATTTTCACCTTGCTTTGAATAGTATTACGGGGGACACTCTAACAAATGATAGACTTGAAAGAAGTAACCCGGGTATTGTTAATACAACTACTATACCGAATGATATGAGAACGGTAGGCCAGGTTAGTAATTGGTTACTAAACGCTATTCCACTGATTGCATAATAAATTACTATAGCTAAAATTCCAGTTAGATAACCAACAAAACTAATTGTGAAACTTTCACCAAGAAGATTTATACGAATCTCGCCTTTTTGATAACCCATGGCTCTCAAAACTGCTACTTCTCTTCGTCTAAACCAAACAATTAGGAAGTTGTACAGGATGGTTAATAACACTCCACCAACAATTCCAACTATAAAATAAAGCATTCTAGTAGTTCGATCTTTTCTAGCTGCATCAGCTCCTAAAGGAGTTGTTGGACTACTCCAAGAACCATAAATGGGATTGGTAGTTGCATCAAAAAGATCCTCTCCAGAGCTATCTAAAGCTCTCATATTATCGTAAATTTCTTTGTTAAAAGGTGCATATACATTTCCTTTTACAAGAAGTGCTAAACTATGACTGTAAATAGCTACACCTCCACCAAAATTTGTATGAAGTGTATCGAAATCATCATCAGTTATGAAGATTTTTAGTTTATCCTGAGCATAAATTTTGTCTTCAATTTCTCCAGTAATCAATAATTCGAAAGTTATTGCATCTTCAAAAATGAGTTTATCACCCTTTTGTAAAGTAGCACTAACATTGCCAATAAATGATCCAACATCAGCTTTGATTGTAGTATTCACCGAAATTACTGCTTGTCCATTTCCTGATAAGTAGCTACCAGTTGTTAAGTGAGAAGGTTTCGCTTCAG
>CAZPXJ010000096.1:0-11367 GCA_964590855.1 uncultured archaeon | reverse complement strand
TTAAATCCAATTCTCGTGCGTGAATGATATAATAGTCTATACCCACAAAATCAACTGTTGTGTTTTTCCATATAGACTGAAACACACTTACTCCATGAGTGAAAGGGATGAAATCATTATAGGATAAATTCACACCTATCTCAGTATCATTTGAATAGGAATTCAAAACTGCTACAGTATCTTCTATAGCGTCAGCCCAACCATCTGGAGTAGGAATATCTCTAACATACGCAGACGAAAAACCATACGGTTCTGGATAGATCAACAAGAATTCTGGTTCACACAATTGAATTAGTTCAATGGCTTGATTTTCTATTTCAGCGATGTAATCTGTAAAATTGATTGTTTGGAATTCCCAAATAGGAAAGCCATACCCATATGTTGATAACATTATTTTGAAACCATTTGCTTTTAGCTCGTTCGTGATTCCTTGTAATTCTGTGCTGTGATTGTAAAGAAGTTCAGATTTTATATCCATCCTAACTGTTGTAACATTCAAATCTATCAACATTGCTAATTCTTCCTGGAATTCTTCAAGATAATTAGAGGGAAGAGATTGTTGATAGGTTACGGTTTTAAGTGACACCCCAAATTCAAAATCATTCCTCACTGGATATTCAGGGTTGTAATTTTTCGAAGTATACTCACCAAATGAAGCCATTGTACCAATATTCAGTAATGTAAAAACTATAATCAGTATTATTCCCATTGCATAGATCCCTTTAGAACCATTATCAAGTAAAACCTTGATCTGGGGTAGAAGTGGAGGTTTTTCTCGTTGTTCAACTTCAATCTTTTCGGTAAAAACGCTTTCTTTTATCTTCTCTGTTGGTTTTACTTCCGATTTAGCTTCTTCTTTGGAGGTTTCTTTCTTCTGAGGTTTTTTCTGTTTCCCTTCAACTTCAAAAATAGATTTCTTGAATTTAATTGGAACTCCAAATGGTATAAGAATGAGTACAGGATAGAAATATCCTACAGCACCATATAGAAAAGCTTCAAAAGAAGCGAAACCTACAGAAGGAATTATCATAAACCATTCCAGAAATTTGGGTAGAATAAAAGCTGTTTGTGCTTCTACGAAATTAAGTAAAAGCATGCTTGATTGTAAAGCAAGTATTGTGAACAGAACATTAATGATTTTTCCCCATCTAGTAGCCTCGATAGAACCTTTGAAGGCTAAAATAGTAACAACTGCATTATTTATAAAAAGCAACAAACATCCGACTAGTCCACCCCAAACGAATTCAATAGATAGTGACAAATTGAACCAGAGGAAAACTAAAATCGTACCTACTAGCATCACACCTGCTGAACTCAAATTCCATGCTTTTTTGGTAAAATTAGGCTTAGAGAGAGAATCGTAGATTAACTTTCCTGATAGGCTAGCATTGTAAAGTAATGCCAAATATGCAAAAACAATTGAAGCTTCTGGAGGTAAGATAGACATTTGTATTCAGCCTAAAGAATCTAGGACGTTTAAATAACTTACCATTTCTCTTTATTAAGATATCAACAAATCATGCAAGTCAAATAAGGAACCTCTGAAGTCTGGTGTAGTTTCTTCAGTTATAGTTTCTTCATTTTCAACTGCTGTTTCGATTAAGAAGGTCTTGTAACCATATTTCTTAGCATGTAAATCTCGAAAAGCATCATTCCCAATCATCAGAGAGTTCTTGGGATTTATATTCATATCTTTTGCAATATTCAACCAGTAATTTTTGTTGTTCTTACAATAGTAACTGTTTTCAGCGTGCGTGATGAGGTCAAAGAAATCTTCGGATATGTCTCCCCACAACATTCTTTTTTGCACAGCAACAAAGGGAAAGACGGGATTTGTTGCCAAAATAGCTTTTGTTTTTGGAAGATATGCTTTTATGTTCGAGAGCAGTTTTTTCGCTCCTTCCACTTTACTAATTAGAGGTTGAATAACATTATAATCTGTTTGATAAAAACTTAGAAATCTTGCCATTATTGTTTCGCAATCTACATCGAATTTAGGACAAAAATCGAGTATAAAATCCTCAAGAGTAGTTGTTGCTTCATTGTCACTGTTTTCCATAACATCTGTAGATTTCAGTAATTCTTGATAGAACATTTCTGGATCAGGGATTATATCAATAAAGAATTTAGCTGCTGCACCTAAGTAAGTTTTAATGAATATTTGGGGTTCAAAATCTATCAATGTTCCATCTAAATCAAAGAGTAAAGCTTCGTAGGTCATAATTTCCATATCCTCATTTTAAAAATCTATAATGTGTATCTAAACATATACCTATACAACCAGGCCCTGTATGTGTGACTATTGTCATCCCAAGATCATCGATAGATATGTTGCATTCTGTAGGTTGAATTTCATTCTCTATATACTCTTTTAAAAGATTGGCAGAGTCTATATTGTTGGCATGCATGATGTAAGCATTGAATTTATCAGGTCTTCCAGTTTTTTCGTAAGCTATGTTAAAAGATTCGATTACAGCATTACGATGTCCTCTGACAGTCTTAACAACTTCCATTTTGCCATCGATAAAACAAATTACAGGTTTCATATCTGCTAGTTTAGCTATCCAATATTTTGATTTACTCAAACGCCCACCTTTATGTAGATAGATTAAGTCTGGAACAGTAAAACCAACTTCAAGTTTGTCTCTATATTCATCAAGCTTAACAATTATTTCTTCAGCTGATTTTCCTTCTTGGGCTAACTCAGCAGCCATAATGGCTAATACTCCAATACCAAAGGTAGCAAGTTTTGAATCATAGATGTGAATTTTTGCAGGATTTTCAGCTCGCTTTTGATACATCCTTCTCGCATTTATTGCTGTATTATATGACCCAGAAATGCCAGAGGAAATTACAATATTTATTACTTCATCTACCTCTTTACCAAGTTTTTCGAATAGCTCATATTGATGGTGTAGTGTTGGATTCGCGGTTTGTGGTAACTCATCAGATGCAAAGAATTTATCATAATATTGTTCTATTTTGATGTCGATACCCTCATAAAAAACATCATCTCCAAATCTAATCACTGTTGGAACAAGAGAAATATCATATTTCTTTATCATATCAGGTGTAAGATCAGCTGCGCTATCAGTCATTATTTTAATAGTCATTATTGAAACCTAAAAGAAAAGAAAAGGAGATTAATTTAAACTTTCTTAAAAGAAGTTAATATTCCAAATCCTTTGTCATACACAGTACAAGGGTTCCAGGACCTGTATGTGCAGTTATTACTCCTCCAATATTGAATATATCACCGATATTTAAATCAGGATATTTTTCTTTAATCTTCTTTGCATATGCTTCTGTTTCAGTTCTGAAAGCAGCTTGAGTGAAATGTAATGTGAGTTTACTTAAATCTGTCTCTCCAAGGTCTTCGAAGAGTAGTTCAAGCATAGTATCTACCGCTTTGTCAATACCAGTTACACTCTTGAGAACCTCAACTTTACCTTCAGTAATTTGAAGTATGGGAGTTTTTGATAAAAGCGACCCTAGATAGTATTTAGCTCTACTCAGCCTTCCACCATCAAATAGCCACCTCAAATCGCCGACAGCGAAGTAAAGAGAGATGCTTGTTGGTTGCCATTCTTCTAATTTCTTGATAATTTCTTCAGCCTTCAATCCTTGTTTAGCCAGACTAACAGCCTTAAGAACAATTAATCCAAATGGGGTACTTGCAGACTTTGAGTCATAAATGAATATTTCTGCACCATCAGGGTTGGTACGGTTATACATTTTCTTCGCCATTCTTGCATTGGTTACTGCACCACTTAATTCGCTTGAAAGATGCATAGAAATTATCTGATCATATTTTTTACCATGTTTCTCATATACTTTTAATAAATCAGCTTGAGTTGATTGAGAAGTAGTAGGATGCTCTGCGTACTGAGATAATTTGGAATAAAACTCGGATGGTTTTAGGTTTTCTAGTTCCTTAAATTCCTCTGTTCCAAACATTACTTGCATCGGAACCCATTGAATGTCATATTTCTCGTACAGAGTTTCATCATTTGGGAAATTCAAATCTGCACTAGTATCACATATAATCTTAACAGTCATAGCTGATATCGAACAAGAGGTTTTTTTTAAACATTTTCTGTTCTTTGTTCAAATAATATTATGTTCTGAAATAAAAGATACAGAAGAGCAAAATATTTAAGTTGGCTGTATAGAGCATGTTTAGAAATCGAAGGATTACGGAATCTATGCAACAAAGAATCTTTAACAAAATTGCTGTATATATTACAATAGCTCTATTTGCTAGTGTGGCTATAAATCAATCATCTTACAATAATACTGTATTAGCTATTTCTGAAAGTGTAAATTCAATTAAAATCAATAATTTGCCTAAAGTAAGTCCGATAAATGATTCTTTTATACAGAGACCAATCCTTGATATCGGAAAATCTGTTAATGAAACTGTGATCAATCCAGACGATAATTTATGGATTAGAGTTAATATTACAATTAAGAATATTGGAAATGCAACTGCATATAATTTAACATCGATTGATCCTGGATTCGACGATATTGCTTTTGATAGTATAAATATTACTCAAAGAAGATGGGTTATTATTGAGGTTAATGCATCAGCATTCTATTTCTATTATTTTAAACCGTTAATTGAAGGTAATTTTACCATAGAACCAACTGATATTGTTTATGTGGATATTAATGGTACTGAATATCACTCTCAATCCCAAAGATTTGTTATTCTATCTATTAAACCAGGAAGTATAGAGGTTATTGACGCGGAATTGTGGTTAAATATTCTATATTATAGTTTAATAATAGCTGGTTCACTAGGAGCCATTGTTTTGTTTGATTTCTTCGTGATAAAACGACCAAAAAATGTTAAGAAGACCAAGCAAAAGGTAGCTGAAAAGAAAGGTACCTCGGTTCAGAAGAGCAAGAAACAAGTCAAGAAGAAGACTCAAAAGAAAAGATAGTCTTCTTTCTTAATTATCTCAGATTTTATATATTCCTTAAGGAAAGTGAGATTGATGTCACTAAAAGAGATTCTTGAGATGGATTTAAAATATCTATTAGTGGGAGGTAAAGGAGGAGTGGGAAAAACAAGTGTAGCGTCCTCACTTGCTATAGCTTTAGCAGAACATGGACGAAGAGTTCTGATTATCTCAACTGATCCTGCACACAGTATTTCAGATTCTTTTGATATGGATTTTTCAAAAGGTGAGATTACTCAAGTCAAAGGTATAGCTGGAGATCTTTTTGCTCTTGAAATCAACCCAGCAGCTGCCGGAGAAGAGTTTTCACAAGCAATTGGTCAACCAATAGGGACAGATCAATTCTCACAATTTTCTGCAATACCTGGTTTAGGGGAATTGCAACAAGGTTTAGGTCAAGACTTGCAATCGATACCACCACCAGGGATGGATGAAGCTTTATCTTTTGCAAAAATTCTTGAATATGCTGAAGATGATAGTTACGATACAATAGTTCTAGATACAGCACCTACAGGTCACACCCTTAGATTACTCAATATTCCCGAATTTTTGGATTCGTTCTTAGGGAGGATGTTGAAAATGAAAACATTTCTTTCAAATGCAATGACTATGGTGAAATCTCTTTTCGGTGGTGATCAAGAAAAGGATAGAACTGTAGAAAATTTAGAAGCAATGAAAGAGAAAGTCCTAGTCGCAAGAGATAAACTAATGGATGAAACTAAAACTCAGTTTGTTAAGGTTCTTATTCCAACAATGATGAGTATTTTTGAAACAGAAAGACTTGCAGAAGAACTTAACCAACATCTAATACCTCACAAATTCTCTGTTGTCAACATGATCAATCCTAAAAATCCTGAATGTTCATATTGCATGAATAGATATACTGAGCATCAGAAGAATATAGAATATATCAAGTCAGTATTTCCAATGGATCAAATAACAACCATTGAAGCTTTTAACAGAGAGATAAGAGGACTTGAGATGTTAAGGGAGTTAAACTCCAAACTTCTTCCAGAGTGATCATATGAGTATGCATTCTGATGTAATAAAACTGAAGGAAAGCGATTCCAAAATATCATATGCTGACGCACACTGTCATTTGGTACCCGAATGGTTTACTATGGAAGAGATAGAAAAAATTGTTGACAAATCCTCTAAAAATAATGTAAACCTAATTATAAACAGTGCAACTGATCCAAAACACTATGAATTTGGTTTAGAAACATCAAAATTAGATACTATTTTCTTAACTATAGGATTAGATCCTACTAAAATCACTAATAAGAAATTTGATGAGTTTACAAAATTTTTCTATAAACACAAATCAGACATTATTGCAATTGGAGAAATTGGATTAGATTTTCATTGGATTAAGGAGCAAGATAAAAGAGAAGAACAAGAGAATTTCTTTAACAAGCTTATCGATTTTGCTTTAGAAAATGATAAACCTATAGTTATTCATTCAAGAGGAGCTGAAACCAGAGCCATTGAATTACTTAAACAGAAGGGTGCAGAAGATGTACTGATGCATTGTTTTGGTGGTACAGAGGAACAAGCAAGAGAGATATCTACTTTATCATGGTATATTACCGTTCCTACAAGTGCCATTTATAGACAGAATTTTCAAAAGATTCTCACATCAGTTTCATTAGACAGTTTAATGTTTGAAACAGATAGTCCTTTCCATTCCTTGGAAAAAGATCAAAAAAACGATCCATCAAGTATCCCAACGCTATGTAGACATGCTTCAAGAATACTGGAAATTGAAGAAGAAAATCTTGCAGAAATAGTTTATAATAACACTCGAAATTTCTACAGAATCTAATAGACTTAGAGAAAAGCAATACTAGAATATTCTTTTCCTAACAGATAACGAGAGATAAGCGATTGTTTTGTTTCAGTTTTAGAAACCCTTCTTATTCTTCTCAAAACCTCTTTTGTATCTCTTATTAGACTTGGGCTAGTAGAGTAGTAAACGTGTTTAATTTTCTTTGTTTTACTTGCAGCATTTATTCTGTTACTCATATCTCTGAAAAGATTATGTGATTTCCTATCAGTGGAAACGATATCCCAATTTGAGTGTGAATAATTATACAGATTGTAATTCTTTAATAAAAAAGGAAAGGTTTTTCCTTTGTTTTTATCTTCCCGAATTAGCTGGTCACTCTCAGTAATTATATATGAAGTAATAGTCTTGTTTAGGTCTATCGCTTTCTTTCTAATATCATTGATAGATTTTGCAGTTGGTAAGAAATTAATTAATTCTGCTGCAAAAAGACCAGCTGCTGGACCAATCGTTTGTGAATCAACCAAATCAATAGTAATTCCAGATACGATTTTTTTTGCAACAAGAGCATGTTCATAGACTGCAGGAGTAAAATATGATGAGTGTATACTTATTAGTGAATCGTAATCTTCAGCAAGAAAGGTGTATAATTCCACGAATTCTTTGATATTGGGTGCATAAATCTGGGTCTTCTTATCTCCGTTAACTACAGAAATTAGTTCTTCTGTACATAATTTATGAGAATACTCTCTCTCAATGAAAATTTGTTCCTTAGAATCCTTAATTGAGTAACCCACAGGAAAGATATGTTCATTTTCATACAATTCTTGAGGTAATTCTCTGGAACTATCAATAACAATTGCTTGCTTCATGGTAACAAGACCTACTCGAATAATCTTTTGATAAATCTTTCTTATTCGTTGTTTTTGCTCTCAGCATTCTCTTGTTGTTGCTGTTTTACAAATTCTTTATAGTCCTCAAAATTTACTTCTACTGCAATAGTACCTGACCATCCACATTCTTCGTTTGTACAAGAATGTTGAGGCATGCCAAATACTGCTGGAATATACTTAGTAGGATGAAAACAAGCTGGACAAACTGACACTACGTCCTTTATTGAACGTTTTTTAATAGAAGGTTTAGGAAATTCACCCTCTTCGTTTTCAGGAATTTAATTCACCTATCTAGAATTGTACTTCGATGTTATTTGATGGAAAACCAAAGTCTACAAGTATCTGTTTGATTTTATATCTATGATCTCCTTGGAGTTCAATTCTACCTTCTTTCTGAGTTCCACCACAAGCGAGTTTAGACTTCAGTTTCTTAGCCAATCCACTTAAATCTACCTCAGTAGGATCTATTCCTGTCACGAGAGTATAGTTCTTACCATACCTTCTCTTTTCCAAAAAAACTCTTATAATCTGTTCTTCTTTCGCAATTTCCTCGCAGACACAAAGGTCTTGAGGAAGTCCACATACCATACACAATTCGTCTTCTAGCACATCTATAAGAAAGGTGAAAGGATATTTATATTTTGTTATTAATCCTTATAATTAAAATAATACAGAAATTATTTAATAATATAATAGATTAGTAGTTCTAATGGCTGTTTTAATCGTTGACGCTCTCGCTGCAAATGAAGGTTGGAGAAAGTTCTCCAGAGATGCAATAGGTGTAGGTCCGCGATTATTAGCAGGGATTTGTGAAAAGAATAGAAAAGAGGTCAAAATTGCTCGAGTTGAGGATATCTTAGATAACAAGAATTATCTAAAGCAAACTGATTTTGAGGTTTTTCTCATCAGTGGGATGTCTGTGGATAAAGTTGCAGTTAGGAGAGTAATTGAGCAAATTTCTGAAGTTCCTAAGAGAACTATTACTTTTCTCGGAGGACCAATTGTTTCTGATTTAGAGTTCCTTAAAGAAATAAATATTTCAGCTGGTATTATTGGTGAAGGAGAGATTGTATTGGAAGCACTTCTTCAGAATGATTTCTCTTTGCATGGTTTCAAGGATACTCATCCTAAACAACTTGAATTAACTAAAATAGATAATGCATGTTTAATCAAACAAAAGGTACTCAGTTCTGAAACAGTTTTCGAGAAATATCTTCCTTCTACTGATAGAATTACAGATTATCCAGATTATTGGTTCTCTAAAGTTTATGTGGAAATAACTAGAGGTTGTTCAAATCATTATAGAGGAAGTATAGTAAAATCCCATGGAGGTTGTAGTAACTGTGGAAATTGTGATGACCCAGATACTATAACTACAGCTGAATGTCCTGAGGATATCCCTCCTGGTTGTGGTTTCTGTTCAGTTCCGTCTACATTTGGCCCCCCTAGAAGTAAATCAAAAGAATTAATTGTAAAAGAGATCAAGGAACTTCTAAAGAAAGGAGCAAGAAGAATCATTCTATCTTCACCAGGTTTTTTTGATTACTTTCGTGAAAGTAATGAAAAGCCAACTTATTCTCCTACTAAACCTTCTGCAAATCTAGAAAAGATAACAGATTTGCTATCAGAACTTGCTCAAACAAGAGATGAACAGGAAGAAATTTGCAGCATATCAGTTGAAAATGTTAAACCTTCCTTAGTTACAGAAGCTGGTGCAAGAATAATTGGCAAATATCTTCCTAGAACTGCAATAAGCATTGGATGTGAAACTTTTGATATTGGTCACAGTTCAGCTATAGGGAGACCATCTTCATCTAACAAAGCCTTAGAAGCTTCTAAATTATTTAGAAACGAAGGTATAGACCCACAGATATATTTGATACATTCTTTACCTGGAGAAACTGCAGATTCTTTGAGCACTACGCGAAAAATAGTAAATGGAAAATTGAAAGATTATGCAGAGAAAATAACTGTTTACAAGTATCTAGCTTTACCTAATTCTCCTTTTACAGCAACTAACACACCTTTGCCTGTTGAAAGACATCTGATAAAAGGTATTCGAGAAAAATTAAAGAGAGATATTATCAACTTTAATAGAAATAAGAAGAAGGAGCTTATAGGAAAACAACTTCAGCTAATTGTAGCGGAGAAAGATTTTCAACATAAGAACCATTATATTTCCTACCCTATCTTTAGTGGACCAGCTGTAACTATTTATTCAACTGAAGACATTTTGCGTAAAACTGTCCTTGCAGAAATAAGAGAAGTAATAACAGACAGATTGGTAAAAGCTAAGTTGGTAAGAATTTTAGAACATAAAAAATAGCCTTGATGCATATTCATTTCTTTTCATTTTCTGAAACTAGATGTTTAAGTATGTCAGGATTTTTTATTCTCAAAGCTCTTCTTACTAATAGTGGTGTAATCAATGCAATCAGAATAATACCACCACCTATCCATGTATACATCCAAATATTCCATTCAAGTAAATAGCCTAATAGTAAAACAATGAAACCAACTATTACCATTGCAAGTGAAATCAAACTGAAAGTATTGTATATCTTTACTCTTCTTTGGAAGAAAACTTCTAGGTCTATTTCCTCGTCCATTTTTACACCTTAAAAGAATTTTAAACTACAATTCTTAAATCTAACTAAATAGTAAATTTTTCAACAACTTTCATTACTATAATTAGGGTATTTTTAATTAATTTGAATTGTAAATACCTGTAAAGCGATTATAATTACCTACTAGTTTTCCATTATTCTGAAGAAACAAAAGCCAGTTATGAAGTTCACCTGGTAGTAGAGGTATCAATTCTTCAACACCCAAATTTCTTGAACCAATAGATAAAGTTCCTAATAGATTGTACATACCTCTTTCATAGGTTGCTTCTGCTATTGAAATAGTTGCTATTGCTTGTAAATGAAGTCTTCCAGACACACTCAAAATGCACCATAGGAATGATTTTGCAATATCTTCAATGATTTTTCTAAACTCCTCATTCACAGTAGGGCTTCGATATCTATCCATGACAAAAGGTATTAGAAATTCCCTTAATTCTTTATACTTTTCTTCTATCATAGATGTTATAAAAACTTCAAGACTATTAATTTTTCTAAATAAAGGAGAATTTTTAAGCAAAATTCAAGATAGAGATGTTAGTAATTGATTAGATTTACAAAATATAAAAGTGAGGTACTCATGTACTGGTATTTGCGATTATTGGTGCAGGCTTTGTGAAAGGTGAGAAACCAGAGAAGAAAATATTTAGAAAAATGTTAATTAGCTGGCTAATTACTTTTCCAGTAGCTGTAGCACTATCAGCAATAATATATGGATCACTATATAGAATATTTATCATATAAAATGAATTAGGAAAAAGAGATTAAATTATCTAGCTTTTACAGGTTTAGCTATCAAAGAACGTTGTTTTATAAGAATTCTATTTGAGCACTTAGGACATTTAACTCCAGGTAATATTCTTAGTTCTCCAGGAGTAATTTCGTTCTTACATCGTTGGCATACGTTTTTTGTCATCGATTCTCACTTTATTCTTTCATTCTTAATCTTTTCTGTTGATGATTTATCTTTCAAATTTTGAAGACTAAGCACTCTCTTTGAATTCATCAAAAGATGCTTCGCCATCCATCAATTCACCTAAAGCAATCTCCAAATCTTCAAGAGGTAACTTGATCTGTTTCATAGTATCTCTATCTCT
>CAZPXJ010000095.1:586-11483 GCA_964590855.1 uncultured archaeon | reverse complement strand
GCGCGTTTATTAACAGCCTAAGTGACAAATTTCAGATATCCGAGTACAAGTTCAGCACAACGGAAACCAAATTGCAGGCAAAGCAGAAGATGCTCGCGGAAATGAAAGTCGAGCATGAAAAGGACAACAATGCAATCGGGATTTACAGCTCGACAAATACTTTCTACGTCGCAGTTCTGAAAGACAAACGCCAAATGGACGAAGCGGCACCCGATATGAGCACACAGTCGAAATTGCTGGACCTAACGGTACTTCATAAACTAATTCTGGAAGGTTTACTGGTCATTGACAAAAACAGGCTGGTGAAGGGGGAAAATATCCAATATTTAAAAGATACCCCCAGTGCGATCGATGACTCCATCGCTCAGGTTGACTCTGGAAAAAAACAAGCGGCATTCTTTATGAATCCGGTCAAAATCAAAGAGTTGAAAGCTGTTACGGATGCCGGTGAAAGAATGCCTCAAAAGGCTACAGATTTCTACCCAAAAATGATTAGCGGTTTTACTATGTTAAGTTTAGAAGAAGGAGAAAAACTCCTTTAATTTCTTTATTTTTTGCTCCATTTTAACAATCTTTGATTAAGAATTAACTAGAATTCTCCAGTCTATTATACTTCTGCAAGATTTCAATTAATCTGTTATGAGGTAAGGAATATACTAAATTGTCATTAATACCTTTCATTGTTTCAGCACTAATTAGTGCATTTACTATAGCTTCTTCGGTTGCTTCGGCTGTAGCTTTAAACAAAAAATCTAAACAATTATCATTTAGAGATTTATAGTTTTTCACACTAACTTCTCTATCCGCAGAATCTAATTTGTTTGCAGTGGAGAAGGCTATGAAGATATCTCCAGAACCATTATGACCATACCCTCCTACTCTAGCTAATCCAGCGGTAACTCTTTTAGCAATACGTTTCAATTGATAAGGTAACAAAGGAGCATCAGTTGCTACTACTGCGATAATAGACCCTTCTTTTCCTTCAGGAAGAGTTTCATGACTTGCATTAATCTCGGGTAATAATTCACTGGCCATTTCTTTACCAACAGGTACGCCTGCAATAGTTAGATGTGATCTTATACCATAATTAGCTTGAACCAATACACCTAATGTATAATTACCGAAATCACGGGATAACTTTCGAGAGCTTGTTCCAATTCCACCTTTAAATTGATGACATATCATTCCTGTTCCACCACCAATATTTCCTTCAACTACATCTCCAGCCGATGAATTATTTAAAGCATTAAACACATGTTCCTTCTTAACATGAAATCCGTTTATATCATTTAACAATCCGTCGTACGTTTCTGCAACTACTGGTAAGCCCCAGAAAACTCGTCCACGAAAAAGATTATGGTTGACCATCCATTCAATTACTGCATCACGAACAACCCCAACACTATGAGTATTTGTTATCGATATTGGACCTTTCAAATGACCTGATTCTTCTATCCAATGACTACCTGTCATCTCTCCATTTCCATTGTACGAAAAAATAGCTGCAAATACCTCGTCTGCTACTTTACTTAAAGGTAGCACTGTAGTTATTCCTGTCCGAATAGGACCCTTACCCAATACAAGTTTACCATCTCCCTTTGAAATGGTTACTTGACCTACTGATACTCCTTCTACATCTGTAATTGCATTAAATTTACCTGGTACTCCATCAAAAGGTATACCCAAATCTCGTGCTCTCATATTCATCTCTTTCTTATTTCTTTTATTAGAAATTCCTTATTTAGAGATCCTTCTTCTTATGTCTGTTATACTTAGCATTAATAGATTAAAAGGCTGTCAAACATTTGTCTATTTTTCTAATCACTTCGCTTGATTGATCTTCAGTTAAACAGAGTGGCGGTTGAAGTCTTAATACATTGCCAAAAAGTCCTCCTAGTCCTATAATTACTCCTTCATTTTTAAGAAGATTGACTATTTTTTTAGCTTCTTCCGCTGCAGGTTTCTTTGTCTCATGATTCTTTACCAATTCTATACCTATCATCAGACCTTTTCCTCTGATATCCCCAATTAAAGGATGTCTAATTTGAATATCTTCTAAATTGTCCATTAGTATTTTTCCAATTTTTGCAGAATTTTCCACAAGTTTTTCATCTTCAATAATTTTGATATTTTCCAAAGCAACAGCTGAACAAACAGGATTTCCACCATATGTTGAGAAGAAATCTCCTGATTGGACACTGTTAGCAATTTTGCTTGTTGCAACTGCTGCTCCAATAGGCATACCTCCACCAAATCCTTTTGCTAAAGTCATTAAATCTGGTTTCAGATTCCAATGATCTCCGGAAAACATTTTTCCTGTTCTACCAAAACCTGCTTGAACTTCATCAGATACAAATGGGATATCTCTTTCCTTTAAAATTCCTAGTAGTGTTTCAAAATAAGAATCAGGAGGTACAATGATTCCTCCTTCTCCAAGAATGGGTTCCATAAAGAATGCTGCTACATCCCCAGCTGTATGGTAATCTATTACTTTTTCAACAGCTAAGGCAGCTTCTTCACCACATTCTTCCTCTGATAATTTTGATCTGTATGTATATGGTGTTGGTGCATGAACTACACCTTGAATATTTGCGTAAGAGGAAAATCCTTTCTTGTACTTTGCTTGACCTGTCAAGCTAAAAGCATAACCTAATCTACCATGAAAAGATCCCTCCAAAGCAATAAGTGCTGCGCCAGTTTTTCCTCGAGAAGTTGCATATTTCTTAACTAGTTTTACTGCATTTTCAATTGCTTCAGAACCACTGTTACATAAGTAGGAGTATTTCAAATCACCCGGAGTAATCTGTGCGATTTTTTCAACTAACAGTGTTTGAGGAATATTGTAAAATCTCCCAGATGTGTGAATTAGTTTAGACATCTGTTCAGAAGCAACATTTACTAATCTTTCATGGGCATGTCCAACATTTGTTACTGCAATTCCAGCAAAACAGTCAATATATTCGTTACCTTCAAGGTCTTTTAAGATTGCACCTTTTCCTTCAGTAAGTACAATTGGTACTCTTGTATAACCTTGAATATAGAACTCTTTGTCCTTATTTTTTATTTCCTCTGATTTCATAAGATTCACAATTTAAATTTTTACCCTAAATAGTGTGTATGACAATAAATCTCCATTTTTTTTTAGATTTAGCTAACATTTAAGAATTGTTGACAGATACTTGAAACAGAGTGATAAAATGACCTCAGAGGTATTGAAGAATTATGTTAATGGTCAGTGGGTCGATTCAAAAACTGACAAGACTAAAGCTGTAATCAATCCAGCAACAGGTGAGATACTGGCGCTAACTCCACTGAGTACCAAAGAAGAAACTTTGGATGCTATCAAAGCAGCAAATGATGCATTCCCAAATTGGAGAAAAACTCCAGCTCAATCTAGAATAAGATACCTTTACGATTTTCGAGAAGCTCTAGAGGAAAATTTTGAGGAACTAGCCGAAATATTGACTCTGGAACACGGAAAACCTATAGATGAAGCAATTGGTGAATATAGAAGAACAATAGAGAATATCGAAACTGCAACTAGTATTCCGACTTTACAGATGGGTTATAACGTTGAAGATGTTGCTTCAGGTATAGACGAAATGCTAATTAAACAACCTTTAGGTGTATTTTTCTGTGTAGCTCCTTTCAATTTTCCAGCTATGGTTCCATCATGGTTTTGGCCATATGCTATAGCAACTGGAAATACTTACATTGTGAAACCTTCTGATCAATGCCCCATGACTATGACTAAACAGTTTGAACTTATAGACGATTTAGGTTTACCAAGTGGGGTGATTAACATGGTACATGGTGGAGTAGAAGCAGTAAACACACTTATAGAGAGTCCAAATACTATTGGTTTATCATTTGTAGGTTCAACAAAAATAGGTAAACTTCTCTATAAAAAATGTGGAGAAGAAGGAAAGCGAGTGCAAGTTCAAGGAGGAGCAAAAAATTTTATCACAGTAATGCCTGATGCTGATCTAAAACGAACTATTCCTAACTTAATTACTGCATTTTATGGAAATACAGGTCAAAGATGTCTAGCTGGTGGAGTGCTTCTAGCAGTTGGTGATATTTACGAACCTCTTAGAGATTCAGTACTTGAAGCTGCTAAGAAGATAAAAGTTGGAAATGGACTGCAAGATGATATACAGATGGGGCCATTGGCTTCTAAAACTGGAATGAATAATGTCTTGAAATATATTCAAACAGGAATAGAAGAAGGAGCTGATTTGATTCTAGATGGAAGAGAGGTTGAAGTTGATGAATATTTGAAAGAAGGATTCTTTATAGGACCTACAATATTTGACAAAGTTACTCCAGAGATGACAATTGCTAAAGAAGAAATTTTCGGACCTGTAATTCCAATTGTTCAGGTAAAAGATTTAGATGAAGCAATAGAGATAATCCATAACAATTCTTACGGTAATGCTTCTTCAATATTTACTTCTAGTGGAAAAGTAGCTAGAGAATTTCAATACAGAGTAAAAACAGGGAATATAGGAATCAATGTAGGTGTTGCAGCTCCAATTTCAAGTTTTCCTTTCTCAGGCATGAAAGATAGTTTTAAAGGAGATCTTCATGGACAAGGTAAAAATGCTGTTGATTTCTTTACAGAAGAGAAAGTTGTAATTACTCGATGGTTTTAAGTAAGTAATTTTGGTGAAAATATGAAACTTGGAACACTTGGGGCAATTCTCAAATTTGCAATAGAACTTGAGAGTAGATCTTTAAAACTTTATCAACAAACTGTTGACATTTCAACAGATAAAACTGTGTTGGATTATCAAAAGAGGATTAAGAAATTAAAACGTCTCCGTCGTGAAAACACTACTGAAATGATTCTAGAACCCATTGATGATTTTGAAAGCACTACTTTTGAAATAAATGAAGGAGATACAGTTAAATCGTCAATTAATAAAATTGCAGAGTTCTATGAGGTTGCTAGTCAGAAGACAGAATTCGTTATAGAAGTTTCATTAGTTCTTCAGCAGTTCGGTAAGAAATTTACACAAATGCTGGCATAGAACCCAGTTTTTTTCAATTATCTTCCAAGTTCGGCTTCTATTAGACCTACAATTTCTCCAACAGTGTTGAATTCTTTGAAAATGTTCTTAGGGAGAGAAACGTCAAATTCATTCTCAACTCTTTTTCCTAACTCTACTAAATCATCCTCGTTCATTTTTAGATCTCCTTCAAAATATGTGTTAATAGTAACAACATATCTCTTAACATCAGTTACTTCAATAATGATTTTTCTTAAACGATGAAATATACTTGAATACATACTCATACACCTACATTACTTTATCAACAAATAGTTTCAATGAATCATCAATTTTCTCAGATTTTCTGATTGCTATAACCATTTTATCTATTCCTATATTTTCTAATGTACTTATCTTCTCTTTTATATCTTCTGGAAAACCAATCAGACTTTCATGCAAAATTTCTTCCTTGGTAGGTTTCTTGTCTTTAGGGGCTCTATCAATAATAGTTTGTACTAGTTTATCTAACTCTTCTTGGTCTTTTACAAAATTAATTGCACCAAAGTAAGAGATTTCAAATTCAGTAATGTCTCTATCAAAATTAATAAGATGGTTTTTGATTGTAGTTATCATTTTTGGTAAATCATCGGGTTTGACATAGGGGAGATTAATTCCGTCTGCTTCTCTGCAAGCTATTTCGATCATTCTTTTACCAGTCGTGCCTAAAACGATCTGAGGATGAGGTTTCTGAACAGGTTTGGGATAATTTCTATTATTCTCCAGTTTCCAGAATTTTCCCTCAAAATCTGTCGATTCTTCAGTGAACAGTTTCTTGTAGATTATCAGAGATTCTTCTAATTCATCTACTCTCTGTTTTGGTTCAGGGAAAGGAATTGAATAAGCCTTATACTCTTCTTCATACCATCCTGCACCTAACCAAAGGAGGGCTCTTCCATTTGAGATGTGGTCTAATGTGCTAATCATCTTAGCTAAATAAGCTGGATTTCTAAAAGAATTGCACAGAACAATATGTCCTAGCTTGATTTTATTCGTTTCAATAGCTAGAGCACCCATGAGCATCAAAGCTTCAAGATATGGTTCCTTTTTATCTTGCTTTTCATCAAAACCAATCAAGTGATCATTAACATGAGCTGACTCAAATCCCAATCTTTCAACTCTCTTTGTTAGCTCACTAATCTCAGGATAGTTAAGTTCTGTTCTTACATAATATCCATATTTCATAATCTAACATAACTGTTCTCTTTTTTAATTGTTAGCTTCTAGATAAGTGATGTTAGATATTCTCTAATTTCTAATGCAAATTTCTTACGAGAATTTTCTGTCATATTTTGAATTTTTTCCCACTCTTCAACTTTCTTTGCTATAAACCCCTCTATATCATTTCGTTTCTCGAATAAGAAATAATACTCCCTAGGGAAGAAGAGAAGAATCATTGTAGGTTGCATTCCTTGTAATCTAGGATCTTTTGCTTCATCATCTCTGATTCTAAAAAGATATGTTTCCATCAAATATTCTATTTTGTCTAAAACTGGAAAGGGTCCAAAAAGACCTTCTTGATCTTCGAATCCTTGAAAAACACCACTAAAGATATAGATAGTTAACTTGACAATGATATCTTCAAGATTTTCATTTTTAGCAAAATCAAGATTATCAGTTGTAATGACTTCTCCACCTGTTTCTCCAAACTTTACAAAGGAAAACTGCAGTGATTTTGTTATATCTTCAAGTGACGTTAAAGATAACACCTTTGCTTTATCTAGAAGAGTGACATTTCTAATTATTTCGATAAATTTAGTAATTTTCTTATTTTCATTCATGACAGGTACAAATTGAATTTCTAAGAACATTTCTTGTCCATTTTTGTCTTGTGTCTTTCTGAAAACTTTGTGAGACATTCCATCTTCGAATCCAACAGTAGCTGGACAATCTCTACATGCTTCATTTCCTTTTCCGGGTATGTAATGCCATCTATTATAACATTTTCTAGTAACGTAGGATCCAACTAATTTTTTTACAGATTCGTTTTCGTATAGTATCTTTCTATCTGCTGATTGAACTGATACACCAAAAGGGAGCTCATCTAAAACCCATTGAAAGTTGTCTTGTTTTGATAAATCATTAATAGTCTGATTTGAATCTTGCCCAGTCATCCTGAACTTAATACACTGAAATTTACTATTAAGATTTTATATAATACAAATATTGTAAAAAGGTATAAGATAAATATAACAAATTTTAGTAAATGTTTGATAAGATGAACTATAAAGAAACAATTGAGACTCAAAGATTGCAGAAAGATAACTATTTCAAAAACCAACATTATTCACCTTTAACAGAAGATCAATTGTCTAAGTTTTCCTGTTTAGAGTATTTTGAAATTAACGAAAACTTGCGATTCAATGTAGAACTAAAGAAGTACTCTCAACAACAAGAAGTAGACATAAGAACATCAACAGGTGTTATCCAAAGTTACATACGCTATGGTTATGTAGAATTTGAGGTAGATGGTGTTTTATCAAGTTTGACTGCATATTTGCAACCTAATTCAGATTATTTCTTTGTACCATTTAAAGACCTAACAAGTGGTAAGGAATCCTACGGCGCAGGTAGATATATCGAACTTGAAAAAACAGGAAAAGATCAATATATCTTAGATTTCAATACTGCTTACAATCCTTACTGTGCATATAATGATCAATGGACTTGTCCTTTAACACCCTTTGAAAATAATTTGAAGGTAGAAATAAAAGCAGGAGAAAAATCTTTCAAAATTGCTTAAACAAATGAATTCTTTCAATAAAATTTAAAACTAATATATCCTCACTTACTTTGAATTCAATGAGTGATTTACGAGAGAATGATAAACCCTTTTATGGAATTTTTGGGAAAACCAAACGATATTTCACTTCTGAAAATCTGGTTATTCTTGTTCTCTCAGCTATTATATTCATTGTTGCTCTTTATTCGATAACAAGAATTGGTTCATGGATACACGGATATATAGGGGCATTCGATAGTCCATCATTCGACTATATCTGGACCAATCCTTCAGAAGTTTCTAAAACATGGCATTTTGAAGTGTATAGCGATGCTTCTTATTATTATACTGAATATCTGGACGCATTCATCGATTGGTGGAACCCTTATGGTCGATATGAAGGAGCTCTAGATTATTATCTCTATGGGCCTATGTTCATCTATGGACTGTATTTTACTTATCTACTTCTAAATCTATCATATCCTACTGCTCCGAGAGAATATCTGATTAGCAGTTCGGTAAAGTGGACAGCGATAAATTTTGAAGGTCTTTCAGCTGTGATGGTTTATCTCATAATTATTAATCTTTCATCACTCAAGGAAACGAAAGTGAAAAAACATTTACTAGGAGTAGTAGGAGCTTTTTCTTGTGTGTTCATGCCAATGAATTTACTCTATGTAGACTCCTATTATCTTAACATACCTCAAATGACTTTCTTCACACTACTTACCATATTCTTCTTCTTAAAAAAGAAATATCGATTGTCAGCTTATTCCCTTTCAATTGCTTGGTTAACTAAGCAAATACCTTTGTTTATCCTTATCCCTTTATTCTTTTATATTTGGAAAACTTATGACATTAGGAAAGCATTCAAAGAATTTCTAAAACCATTTTTGGTGTCCTTTCTAATATTTTCAATCCCTTGGATATTCCTCACACCTCACCTCTATATTGGAAGAATTTTCGCGGCAGGAAGACCTCTCCCTGATTTAGATAATAGTTTTACGGGAATACAGCATGGAGTTACTTTCGCGAATACGCTTTTACATCTGGGTGCAGAAGGTCTAGCGAAATTCTACTTTTGGATAAATTTTCCTATGATTCCATTCCTCATTTTCTATGGCTTTGGTCTTTTTGTAGGTCATTTCAATGCTAAAGAAATCGGAAAGAATGATAGTGTATTTGTATATTACATCACTTGGATTTTTATGATTATTCACACTTTTATCTCAAGAGGGATTTTCAAATATTATGATGCTTTTCTCAATCCTTTCCTAGTTCTAACTTCAGTAATCTTAGCTAATAATTTGATCACGAAATTTCGGAATTATATGCAAAACAGAAGGAAAAAGAATCAGGAAGGTGAAATTATTTCATCAAGAATTGGTCTTCAGAAAATAATTTGGCCATTTCTTAACATTTTGCTGATTCTCTCTCTAATAACTGGTATATATGCAATCAATTGGTCAACTATGATTACTATAAGACACCTACACCCAGCTTTCTTGTTAGGGTTATTAGTATTGATTTCTCCTCTGATTCCATGGTCATTCTATAAAGCAGTATTTCAGAAGAAAAGCTACAAGAATCTCAAAGAAGACTTTAAAGAGTTCTTTAGATATATTAAAACAAGTATTCTGCGTTTTTACCAGAGGACAAAGAAACTTTTCAAAAAACAAGAACTACATTTTGAAGGAAAAAATGAATGAAAGATTAACCTTTGAAGTTTCCTGCTTCATCAAAGTATTTCCCTTTTCTAAACCCAGCTGTCATAAATCTCCAAAATGCTTTGGTAGAAGTGAGATAGGAGATTTTTGCATTACTTTTTTCAACTGTTCTCATCTTTTTTACTAGAAATTTAGCAACTTCTTCTGGTCTAGAAGCTAGAATATTAAAAATTGAAACTGCTTGTGGAGGAACATTTGTTGTAATCATGTCTGTAATTACTATCCCAGGACTAACATGATTAATGATTACCCCAGTATTCTTTAGTTCTTTTTCAAGAGATTTAGTGAGTTGAGGCATTGAACCCTTTGATGCTCCATAGGCAGCTAAATTAGGCGAGGCCATTCCATTGGATCCCATACCTGCTAAATTGAAGATTTTTCCATACTTTTGATCAATCATGATTTTGATAGCTTCTTTACAACCATAGAGTGTGCCTAACATATTGGTTTCGATAATCTGCTTGAGTGTGCCATTATCCCAATCTTGCAATGGCAAGTAATGAAAACCACTTGTTCCAGCATTGTTTACCCAAATATCTATTGTCTCTAATTGAGAAAGAGCTGATTTGACTAACTCTTCAATTTCTTCAGGTTGTGTGACATCACATTTTATGCCTATAATCTTGCTTTCAGAAAATTCAGATTCAAGGATTTTAATTGCATTTTCGATTTTCTCATTGCTACGTGATGAGATTACTACATTATCTCCATAACTTAGGAATTCTCTTGCTAAAGCAAAACCTATTCCTTGAGTACTTCCTGTTATTACAACATTCATTACTTGTCCTTCCTTTAATTTCTTTTAATCTTTATGTTTGCATTTTCTATGTGCAATTTTTGCTGCTACTGCCCCTGCACTTATACCTGCATCAATATTAACTACCGCTACTCCTAACGAACATGTTTGGAGCATACTCATAAGTGCAGTCTGACCTTTACCACCAAAACCATATCCTGTGGAAATTGGTAATCCTATTACTGGTATATCAACCAAACCAGCAACAACAGTTGGTAAAGCACCTTCCATACCCGCTGCAACAATTAAAACATCTACTTCTTCTTCTAGTAAATTTTTCAATGGTTCAAAGAGTCGATGAATACCAGCTACTCCAACATCATTAATGAGAAAAACTTCACATCCCATCATCTCTGCAATTGCTCTAGCTTCTTCAGCTACTGGTATATCTGATGTTCCAGCTGTAATAATCCCAATTTTTCCTTTGTCAGTCTTGATAATGTGATCTCTATGACTAATTCTACAGAAGTGATTGTTTGTACCATATTCGATTTTGTATTCAGATTCTAATCTCTTTATTGTTTCAATATGTTCAGGTTTTGTTCTTGACAACAGAATTATGGGTTTTTTGATTAATACTTTTTCTGTAATCTCTAAAACC
>CAZPXJ010000095.1:0-576 GCA_964590855.1 uncultured archaeon | reverse complement strand
ACCATTTCTGGACTTTTGGTTTCCGCATAAACTATCTCAGGAATTCCAGTTCTACTCTCTCTGAAAACATCATAGTTAGCAATACTACTAACTTCCTCAATCTGGATTGCAGAAAGAGCTTTATCAGCTTCTTCAAGAGATATCTCTTTATTGACTAGTTTCTCAAGAATATCCCTTTTACTCACAGAATTCCTCTCCTATGTGATAGAAATTAATGAGTTTATTCTCTAAGTCAATTAATGGAATACCAGTCTTTTTATGGATATGAATCATATCTTCAAACTCAGGCTTTGCTCCTATTACTTCTCCATTGATTATTCTCTCTTTGAATCTACACTTGAATTTGGTTTTTTCAAAAAAGAATTCTTTAATGATAACTCTTCTTTCAAGTTCATATCTTGCAAAACGACTTTCTCTAACACCCAGAGTACCTAAATCTTGCATAATAATATGAGCTAATTCAGAAGATTTGTCTTCATCACAAATGACCCTGAGAACATATGCAGGTCTATTTTTTTTCATAAATAGAGGATAATAAGACACATCAAGGGCATTGTTCTCAAATAACTTAGTTAT
>CAZPXJ010000094.1:0-11682 GCA_964590855.1 uncultured archaeon | reverse complement strand
TGAGGAGAAATTCAATGTCTAACTTTGATCATGTTGAAAATGCAATGTTTGGAAAATCCATTTTTCGTAGTGAATCTACTCTCTATCCTGAGTATGTACCACCTGAATTACCAACAAGAGAAGACGATATAGAAAGACTTGCTCGAAATTTTAGATCTCTTCTAGGGACAGAAGGTTCTTTTTCTGTAAATGTAGCTATAGTAGGTCATGCAGGGATTGGTAAAACAAATCTGTGTAAATATACAATGAAACGTTTCGAAGAAGCTGCAAATTCTCGCAATATTAATGTGAAGTTTCTCTATTACAATTGCCATTCTTTCCGTAGTAAAACTGCTGTTTTAAGAAATGTATTATCAGAACATTTCAGGATTCAGTCACGAGGTTTTAGTGATGAAGAGATATTGGATATGCTTGTTAAAAGACTAATTCGTGAGGATATTAGACTCATTATTGCTCTTGATGAAGCTAATATGCTCAATTCTGAAGATATTCTAAGTATTTTCCATGCTGGAGAATATTTTGGTTCAGAACAGAGTATGATTTCTACTATTGTAATTTCTAGACCAATTGAATGGCGATCATTACTAAATGTCCCTCTTTCTGGTCACATACATGATCAAATAGATTTACAAGGTTATAACCGAGACCAGCTTCTTCAAATTCTCAAATATCGAGCAGAAAAAGCTCTTTATCCAACTGCTTATTCAGATGAAACTCTTGACTTAATTGCTGATATTTGTTCTGCTTCAAGAAATGCTAGACACGGGTTAGAAATCCTCTATCGTTCTGGTAAGCTTGCAGATTTAAAGAAAGAAAACGCTATTCTTCCCGATTATATCCGTGCAGCTAAGGCAGATGTTTACCCTGAATTAAGAAGAGATGTACTTGAAGATCTAAGACATCATGAACTTCTAGCAGCCTTAGGTGTTGTTAGAAAATTGACTAAACAAGGTGTCACTTCTACTTCGGTTGATGAAGGTTATGAAAGCTATGTACTGACCTGTGAAGAGTATGGGGAAGAAGTAAGAGGAAAATCTACATTTAGATCAGCTCTTGATACTTTAGATAAAGTAGGGATTTTAGGCAAGAGTGTTGGACCTATAGAAGAAGGCAAAAGAGGAAGGAGAGCAAAAATAACCACGTTTGATATTCCAGCAACCGTGCTTTTGGAAAGAATAGAAAATATATTGTCTAAACCACGAAATACTCATGATTTCAGTTAATTGACACAAATCATAGTCATTGAATTTTTGACTCCTTCAACAATGATATTGTTATTTAGGACTTGATTCTTGAGTTCATCCATAGTACCATATTCGATTTTGACTATTAAATCGTATATTCCGTATACTGCATAAACCTCAGTTACTTCTTTGATTTTCTTTAACCCTTCTTGAACTGCTTCAAGCATTCCGGATTGGACATTTAGAAGAATATAAGCTGCTTGTGTCATTTTAATTCTCTTTGTTGTTTTGATGATAGCTGCAAATCCATTTAAAAAAACTAACATTGGGACATGAGACGGAATGTCTTAAAGCAAAAGGTGAAAAAAAGAAGGATAAAGGGGATGTAGGGTTATTTTGAAGTGATTCTGAGTCGAGATCTACAAGCTGGACATGTCCCATTACCTACAATCCATTGATACAAATGCTTTTTGTGGTAAGCTATGTCACAAGACGGACACCTGATTAAGTCGCTATGATCTTCGATTATCTGTAGACAGATTGAACAAGAAACTTTACTAGATTCAGAAGTTCTAATCTCGTAATCCTTAGGATTATAATCAAAGTTAACCACATGTGTAGGTTGAGGTTTATACGAAACACTGGCATTCGAATACTCATACTTCTGTGAAGGGTTGAAATCCAATGCAGTTTCCTTTCTTCTTCGTTTAGTTATTGCTCTTACGATGGCTGCTATAGTACCAACAATCAATACTGTGATAATTATATATTTGAGAACGTTTAGAATTACGATAAATACATAATAAGGTCCTATATCTATTGGATGATAATATTCGATATACCATCTATATTGATTATCTGAATGAACTATATCCAAAGGAATTTCATCTAAGCTGTTGTCACCTTTATTGAGAAACAACCTAACAATAAATTGTGTGTCTACGTGATCATAGAATAATCTAATTGCTATCCAATCTGTTGAGTTGTAGTTTTCTAGTTCAAAACTAAGCCTATACCAATTCTCAGGGGTTGCATAAGCACCTAATATTAAATTGTTTTCAGGAAAATAGATCATGGAACTCTCAATATACTCTTCAGAAACATTATTCTCATTATAAACCCCAACTGAGAACATGTTTTCGTTACTGAAATTCCTTTCAAATTCTAAAACAAATTGTTGAACATCTAAGTATACTTCTGATCTTTCTACTCCAAAATAAGTGTCAAATTGGGGTTTGCACAGTAATTCATAAGTCCATAATGCGAGTTCATTTTCAATAATTAGATTGAAACCAATATCTCCAACATTCATACAGATAAATACTATCCTAATGATTCCTGATATTCTATCTTCTGTGAAGAAATAATGTTCTAAACCATCGTTGTAAGAAATTAGCCAACTGTTTAATTCAGTATCGTTTGAATCAATTACAAGTTTTATTATTAATCCTTGGTATAAACCTCCTAAATTGTCTCCCCAATGATTAACTGCGATTCTGAAATCTAAATAGTCATAATCCATTTGAACGTAATATGTTGTTGTGTTCACAATAGAATTCGCGAATAATTGATGTGTTTGTTCTTCTGTATTTGTGACATTCCCAGTTTTATCTATCTCAGCTGTAGATAAGCTATTGGAAACGATCATTGTTAGTAGAAGAAAAAAAATGAAAAGGGGGATTTTAGATTTTCGCACATTATTCACCTTCTTCTTTTCTTTATTACAATGATCCCAGAGATACCTATTAATGGAATGAGGAAAAACCAAAAGTTTTGAGGCATTGCTGCAGTTTCAGGCCAATAGTGATCATAAGGAGTATAGTCATCTTCATTATCAAAACTTATGAAGATTTCACCAGTATGGTAATCTGCAAAGACTAAGATATACAATTCTTCCTCAGGTAAAATAACTTCTGAGGATCCACTCATTATGTGTTCCCAGTTGGTAGCATTGAATACTATTATACTTGTTTGAACAAGTTGAGAATCTGCTACAAAACTTCTGTCGTCTACGTCATTGAATTTGTTATCAATCTTGAACAATAATGCATCTGTTTCATCTAACTCACGGTTTGTGTTTTGTTCAAAACCAAGGTCTTCAGAAATGACGTTAGCTACTATAACTCTCGCATTTACTTTGGATATTAATGAAACTTTAACAAGATGTCCTTTTTCGATAATGACGGTTTGAAATGTTACATTTACATTATTCAAAATGATTGCAGAATCAGTTACATCAGCAACTAGAGTTTCAAATTCATCTGAGTGTTTAGAGAATATCAGACCAAATGAATCTGAAGTAGCATCACTAAGCAATTTACAAACAACTGATTGATTAGGCAGTAGAATAAATTCTTTTCTCTTTCCAGTTTCTATCTGATCATTGTTGGAAATATTCTCTACATTAACCATAGCAATATCTGATAGAATCTCATTACACAAGCAATCTTCAGCATATACTCGATAGCTTAAGTATGTGTATGATTCATCATAAGGTATCGTCACTACATAGCTAAAATTGAACACTTGCGAAGCATTAGCTATAATCCAATAACCCAGACCAAGAGGTTTGTAATAGATATCTACATAAGCTATTCCTGAGACATCTTTCACTTCACACATGATATTGATGAATTTCTCATCAGTTATGAAATCTTCACCCATATAAACCCAAGAGTCTATTTCTGGAGGAAGATCATCTAAAAGCACTACAAATGTTCTATCTACAGATTCTATTACATCCATTTCATTCATATGAGATAATTTAACGAAAAATTTCAAGTTCAATTCTACTGAATAGTAAACAATAAGTTCTCCAATTATCTCAGGAATATCACCTGTTTGGGGTCCATCTCCTCCTAATTTTATGAAGGTTCCATCTGTATATTCTGCTCCAGATTCTAGCTGGCTATAAGTAAGGGAATCTGACCCAGAAGCAGCTATAGAACACAGAATATAATCTTCTGAAGCTAAACCTTCAAAGAAGTCATATAGTTCTGGACCATCGTAATCTGAAGTAGTACCTGAACCTATCACTACTCCTCCGTCACATGGTTCATCGGTAATTAAAACTATCAGTTTCGCAACAGTCTCTCTCCAATCTAATCTGTTTTTAGCTACCCATAGTGCATCACCCCATGGTTCATGACCACCACCTGCTACAGTATTGCCAAGAACATCAGCTATTGATTCTATATCTGTAGTTAAGGGATATATAAGACTTGAATCCAGATAAGGATTTGAAGAACCACCTCCAAATAAAATCAAACTTACTCTTAGATCGGGTACTTGGTCACTTATTTCATCAATTACATCTACCAATTCTGCTGTAAGTACATCAATCTCATCACCCATTGAACCTGATTGATCCAAAACAATTGCTAAATCAAGCGAATTTGATGTAACTCCTGTTTGAGCTGTAGTTTCTATAAGATATTCCTGTGTTATCCAAGATTCATTTACACTTAGAGTATCCTTTGTTTCATTCAAGGGATTCAATATGGTTCCATAAGCATTAGTTGTTGGAGCAATTTCTAGCTGGTTTAGCTCTTGGGAATCTAAATTGGTTATATTGAACTGTACTGTAAATGAGCTATCTGGTAGTGTTGAAGGAATACCATCTGATCTATGGGTTGACAGATTGGTTAACATTTCTATTGTAACATTGACCAAAGGATTTTCAGCTAAAAGAAAATCTCCTAGTGATTCAAAAATACGATCTTCTTGACCTGTAACAATCAAAGAAGGAAAAATCAAACAACCGATTAAAGCTGTTGTGATAACTATTTTTTTTATTTTCAATTGCATATTATATCAATATATCGATATATTGAGAACTAATAAATCTTGTGGACGAGGAACATATTGCCCAATATATCAGTATTCCGATATCTTTATATTTGCTTCAGTTGTATACAATACTAATGACTGAGAAGTATTTCAAAAAAATGATTGAACTTCTTGAAGAGATGAATATGCGATTAAAGAATATTGAGAATTCTCTAGGAACAGAAGTATCGCCAGTTTCCTCATTAGATTTGCTAACTAAGATTCCAAAATCTCATTTAGAAACTTATTTTGCTATTCAGAAACTGGAAGAAGCTACATGTAAGGAAGTGGCAGAGGAAACAGGGAGAGCTTTCAACTTAGAATCTCGATACTTAGTAAGACTACATGAACTTGGTTTTTTGGATAAAAGAAGAGCTCCAGTTTCTAAACAAACCAAAGATAATCCTCATAAAAGAGGCACAGAAGTTAAATACAAATTAAAGGAGAGTAATTAGGATGAAAACAATATGTGTTCATAGTTACAAAGGTGGAACTGGTAAGACTACCTTTCTGTTAAACCTAGCAGGTTACTTAGCAAAAGAAGGGAAGAAAGTATTAGCAATTGATTATGATTTGAGAGCACCATCTTTCCAATCATATTTCAAAATAGATAAGCTTGTTTCTCTTTCTGATTATCTACTTCATGATGAACCTCTATCTAAAATAGTATTTCCATGTAGAGTACAGGAAGAGATGCAATTAGATCTTGTGTTTTCATCAATGGAGTTTCTACAACAACACTCTAAGCAAAGAGATCAATTGTCTAGAGATGACTCCAAATACCTTACAAAAATGTTTGAACTCCAGAGAACAATGTCTCAAAGTTACGATTTCTTAATGATTGATACCATTCCTGGGTTCTTCTATAGATCTATTGATGCTATGATGATCTCAGACACAATCATAGTTGTCGCAAATCCTAGTACATCAAATATACTAGGAATAGAAGAATTAAGCAGTAATATTTACTCTATGCTGAGTAAAGAAACTAAGATGATACTATTAATAAACAAAATTGAAGAAGAAGGAATTCAAGCTGACAAAACTATATTTGAAGAAAATCTTTCAAATCTCAAGAAAATAGGAAAACAAGAGTTTAGTCACTGTTTAGAAATACCGTTTTTCAATATGCTGAGTGAAAGAATTTATGCTTTTGAAGAAGAGACAAATAAAGATTTCATTAATATGATAGAAAAATTAGCTAAACTGATTTGAGAATGAGGCAAATGAGTAGAAATGAGGAATTTCAAAAGGAAGAACTTCAGAAAATCCAGAACTATCTACAAGATTCGAGGACAAATATCGAAAGGCTGAAACAAGGTAAGAAACCTAAAAGAAAGTTAAGGTTTTTTATAAAAGAACATCAACGACTGTTTCTATTGATCTCTTTTCTGCTTGTGACTACACCTTTTCTCGCATTTATTAACAATAATCCTGTTGAGATAATCCACCCTTACAATGATACCATTGTAGATACAATAGATATGATAGGTACTAATTTTACTACTACAAGTGGATTTCCAGTTTATGAGATGATATCAGAAAATACTAGTTCAGAGTTAATAATTTTGAATTCTCTTACAAATTCAATGTTGATTGAATCCGAATTTGTATCAAAAGAAGAATCTGTCTTGCAGAGCATAGACTATCTTTTTCAAATAATTGAAAATGATACATTTAGAGACTATAATAACAGAACTAAACAGATGCCCGTTTTTTATCAATTTTTAGGAATATATACACTTCTGCAAGCCTATTATGCTTTGAAGGAGACATCCTATGAATTTAGTTTTAATAATATTAGTAAAGTAATCAATTCAACATTAAATAATTTCATAAAATACAGTATTTGGCCGTTTTTCTATGTTGTATCAGAGGGAACCAATACTACTTATTTAGCTGAACAAGCAGTTGCGATAACTGCATTAACTACCTATTTGTTGATGACCGATGATCAAGACGTTTATGATTGGGATTTAAAAGAAGTGACTGAAAATATGATGGATAGGATTGAAAGTAGATTCTATATTCCATCTACACAATTATTTTACCACCAATATGATCATGATACATATACAAGTTCTGGATTATCAACATCTCAAGATTTAATGTTTACATCTCTTGGTCTATCAAGAATGGAAAAATACTTTGCTGGTTCTTCTTTTCCAATAAGCAGTTCACTTATCCACCAGAAGGTGATAACTGAACTAGTAGACATGAATTGGCTAGTCCATGAAACTGATAAAATTGATGCAACTATTCTAATAGAAAATCAAGCATATTTCTCACTAGTTTCCTATTTGTTGAATCTAAAATATGTAGGGACTGAGATTGAGAATGCTACGACTACACATTTCTATACTGAAGAGGGTTTTATCGCAGACAAAATTGCATCAAAGGTTACTGCAGAGTCTTGTCTCTACGGATTATTAACTATAATTGCAGGAGACTGGAGCATTGTACAAAATAGTAAGGAGATTTACGTAGAACCACGCCCTTATCCTACTTCAACTGAATATCCAACAGAATCATCTTCCATAAACATTTTATTCGTACTTGTAACGACTATGATATACCTTGTAACTCTAAGAATAAGAAGAAGAATAAGAAAACAAAAATAAATTGGTGACCAGGCCGAGATTTGAACTCGGGGTCACATGCATGATAGCTTGGAGGACACGTCCTTGCAAGTCCCCAAGCATGTATCATACCAAGCTTGACTACCTGGTCTTAGTTAATCTTCAACAAGTTAATTGGATTTTAAGCTTTTCTATGTATTGATTAAAGCAGTTAACCAAGTTAAAATGAAATAATAGATTAAGACTTATTATTCAGAATAAATTCAGATACACTTTTTAAAAGCTCCAGATGTTCCTCCTTCCATTGTTTCTCTTTTTTCACAGATTCGAACCCAATAAAACCAATAGGTTTATCTTTCCCCAATATGGGTATTGCTAAAATACTTTTCAATCCTTGGAATACCATAAGTTCTTTCATTGATTTTGCTTCTTCTGTCAGTTCATCAATACTATTTATCCAAGCATATTCAAGTTTTTCATAAACTAAACTTTTATAGAAAGGGAATAAATCAATCGGGATATTCTGTTGATCATTTTTCACTGATGAGATTCCTTTCTTGCAATATTCATGTGTATTAGACGCAATAATATATCCATTTTCATCTTCAGAAAAGGAGTAAACGTATACTCTATCTGAATCTGCTATTCGCCCAATTATTTTGATCCAGCTATTTATCTTATCATCCAAATTAGTCTCTGTTAAATTGACTTTTTCCAACTGCTGTAATTGTTTTTTTGATTTGCGACTGATTGGTGTTCTGGATGGCATTGACATAATAAAGATATTATTTCAAGCATTTAAAAATTGTGGAGCATGGAATTTTCCCTTCTTTTTCAGTAAGGATTTTAAATATTAGAGAGGTTAGAAAATATATGAACTCAACTACTAGCTTACTTCACGAAATGTCTTGGACTGATATTGAAGAATTGGATAAGAATACTACTGTTTTTCTTTTTCCCGTAGGTAGTACTGAACAACATGGGCCACATAACCCTCTAGGAACAGATTTTTTAATCGCTGAACATGTTGCAAGAAAATCCTCTTCTCTATCTGAAAATGCATACTGCTTACCTACTCTTTCAATTGGAGTAGCTTCTCACCATAGAAACTTCCCTGGTACTCTTTGGTCGTCTAGAATTACATTTGAAGCGATGGTTAAGGATGTTTTGAAATCTATAAACTACCATGGTTTCAAGAAAATTATTATTGTAAATGGACACGGTGGAAATTCTTCATCAATTATGAATGCTATATCTGATGTAAATGATGATTTAGATATGGTCTGTACCATGTTTGAATGGTGGAGGGATGAGGAAATTATCAATTCTGTATTTGGTGTACCTTCTGCAATTCATGCTGATGCAATTGAAACCTCAACTATTTGGGCTGCAAGGCCTGATTTAGCTAAAGAAGAGAGATTGAAAGGTCTAACATCAGCAGATAAATGGGGAAGAATGATAGGGAGTCTCTTTCTGCCATCCAGAACAGATCAGTTTACAAAAACAGGAATAGCTGGAAGTCTCAAAGGTATATCGATAGAAAAAGGAAATCAAGCTCTTGATAAAGTTATTTCAAAACTTGTCGAATCAATTGAGAATCTCTCCCTTTTTAAGTGAATTTAGCATGAAAGACTGTGAAAAGGGAAATATTCTATTAAAATTAACACCTTTGATTTTTTAGTTCTTTATAGAAGATTGAGAGCAAGAAATAACATCATAGCGACAAGGAGACAAAACAATTTATAAACACTTAAGGGATTTACAAATTGTTCATTATGAAAACCTCAGTTACTTCATCCGAAGCACTTATTAGACAAAGAAAGAGATTTGATGCACTTGGAAGTGCTTTGAAGCGAGCATCAAGCATGACTACTATGTTCAAAGTAATGTTTGCTACAACTCTCATTTTCGGTTTACCAACACTCATTCTTTTGTCCAATCCATTAAAAGATGGGACAACATTTGGTATTCAGTTATTAGTATATAGCTCTCGAATATTACTCATAGCTTTAGCATTATTCTTGCTAGCTAGAGTTACTCCTGAAGTGTATGCTGCTAAGAATGATATGAGATTCAAAATTGAAGAAGTAGGATATCAGAAAGCTGATACTAATACAAACGACGAGAAAAATCTGATAATTCGAAAAATGTCATATAGCATACTCAAAATACTAGTTTTCATTTCAACAGGATTTGGTCTGTTTTTAATTGGTTCAAGAGTCAACTACGGATATATTATTGGCCAACAAGCAATGTATTTAGCAATTATTGTAATAATAGCAACTACCTTTAATTTCTGGAAAAGTAAAAAACCCGATTATTCTCCTAGACTTGGAGGAAGGCTTATCATTCTGACCTTTATACCTGCAACTTATTTCTGGACTATGGAAGTAATCATTAACTTCTTCAGTGTAGTATCTGAATCGAATATTCGATATAATTATACTCAATCTTCTTTTGCTTTCATTTATCCTTTTGTGTTTCTTTTCTTATTGATTGCTGTTCTTATTACAACCAAGAAAACTATAAGAGAAAAAACTGTTCTGCAAAATGCTCGAGAAGAGGAATTTAAGAGAATGTCAAATTTCATTGATGAAAAGAGCATCATTAGAAGAATGAAATATAAATATGATATGTGGTGGAATAAAGTATCACAAAAACTTGCCCCTAAGACAAAGAAGGTAGACTTAGATAAAAAACCTAGTTTGATTCTTGTGAACAGTATTTGGTTAACTCTCTTTATAACAATCATTGGTTTCGCATTTATGATTCCATGGAATATGTTCCCACAGGATGCGCTTTTGTTTGTTTCAATCTTAATGATATCTTACCAATTCTCAATGATCAAGTACGAAAGAGAGGAAATTGAAGTATTATTTGAATCTGAAAAAAGTGAAGAAACTTCAGTTCCTATCAGAACAAATGAACTTCCAACAATTACTCTGAGACTTGTACTTATACCCACAATAATATTCATTATCGCACAGTATGTTATAAGTGGAGTGCTTTCAGGTGGAGTTTTTACAATAGATAATCGTATGGTTATACTATTAATCACTTGGATAGCAGTTCTAATAGTAATACCTACATCAACTCAATTGATTTTTCTAATTTCACAAGAAATGAAGAATAACCGTGAATTCAAGAATGTAAAAATGTACTTTACTATGCTGATTTACCTACTAGTATATGAGTTAATTCTGTATGTACTAACCGTTGTATCGCTATTTATTGCTTTACAACTAGATTTCCAATTTATACATTATACTGCCTTAATTCTACAAGCAATTATTGTAGTGGTTATGGTTATAATACCAATAATATTCATTGTAATATCTCTGAAAGTGGATGAGAAGGGATACAAAATTCTGCAAATATGTACTTGGATTCTAATAGGTTTAATTGGTTCAATAATAATTGAAGAATTTTTACACTTTGTACTCGAAGGTTACTTCTTGATATCTTGGCCATGGTAAGTTTTCTACTTACCATCAATTTTTATTTTTTCTCTTTTTTTTAGATTAATAAATCCACTTTGTCTTTTTTCTGGAAATTCCATTTCTGAATCTGCATAATAATGAAAGATTCCTTCCTTATTTGTAAAAGCAGAACACATACCACTATTATTCATAGATAGGATGTGTAATACTCCTTCTTCTTTTATTTTCATAAGATCCAAAATACCCAATTGTGTAGATTCTTCGAGAGAAAGCTCTCGCTCATATCTATCAACAACTAATCTTGCCGTTGATAATCTTATAGCTAATTCTCCTGTTCCTGTACAAGCTGCTCCTGCTGATTCTGTACAATAAATTCCAGCACCAAAAACTGGTGAATCTCCTACTCTACCTGGAAATTTCATTGCCAATCCTGAAGTTGAAACTCCAACAGCTAGATTGTTTTGTTGATCAAGAGCGATTACGTTGGTTGTTCCATGTTTATCAAAACTGAGTTTTCTATACCAATCTCTTACAGCATATGTATCCATGACATCTTGCAGATGGTCATCAAATTTCATGAATAGTTCTCTAACTAAAGTTTGTGCCTCTTGTGGCATTTCCAAACTTTTTCCCTCCATAATGTTGTGGTAG
>CAZPXJ010000093.1:0-11732 GCA_964590855.1 uncultured archaeon | reverse complement strand
CTGCAGAAGAACTCTACAAAAAGTACTTGTCTCAGCTAACTGAGCTAGTCGGTCTCAAAATGGCAGGAAGCTACTATCATACAGAATCAAAAACGTACTACCTTTTTGCAAGAACTACAAAAGATCCTCTGCAGTTCTATTTTAGGAAATGGATTAATACTCAACAATGGACTCCATGGCAAAAAATTGACTTGACAATAAATTCAGTTCATGTTTCTGCAATTATTCGCCGTGGAAGGCTGTATCTATTCTGGACTGAGGTTTTAGTCAAACTAGTCGAACCTATTGCCAAAGTAGCCACTTATGAACATGAAATTAAACTATTATATTCATTTTTGAACGAAGAAGGGAAATGGATTCCAACCCAAAAATTATCGGCATACGATGAAAAAATTGATACCGAGGAGGCTTCTAGAGAAAATTTTGTTTTTCCGTTGGAATTAAGCGAATCTTTTCAGTTGAGAAAATTCAACCAGATAAAATGGAAAACTTTACGAAAGAGTGGAAAGCTTTACCTTGTAGGAAATTATGATGGCGGTTCTTATGGCGGTGTGCTTGATCAATATAGAAATAATCTAGACACAGAAGGGTTTCCAGATGATACAATTGGTCAAGAATTCATACATCCGAGTGATGATCTGCTGATTAGCGGAACTGAGAATATGACTCGAATTCCTATTCTTTCGTCATATGAGGTTGACACAGATAGCCATGAAGCGGAATTCCAAACATTTATTGAGAGCCATCGTGGCCTACCATTCCCTAAACGGGGTATGGTTGCTCAGGGATCGGAATCTACCTCTAAATTTGAGTTGATATTGGTGAGTCATAAATCAGGAGATTTTATTTTTACTTCTGAGGATCAGCAGTATCTGATTAGATTCGTTAGGAGTTCCTCATCTGTTAATTCTAGACTTCTGGCTGCAAATCACGCCTTGATTCCATCCGCTTCACGTAAGTCAGGTTGGATATCAGTCTCAGAACCATTACCAATTACTGGTGCTGACCTCTTTCCAGAATTTTTGGATCCGATAAACGATAACACATTATGGAGCGTATTCCCAAAGAGATCGACAACGAGAATAAGCACTTCAATATCCGATGACTTGGGTGAAAAACTCTTCAACGATGGAATAGAGAAATTTCTCACCTTTGAAACTCAGAAACTTACTGAACATCAGCCAGAATTTACAATCACTAATCCCGATGAGCTTGGAGAGCCTCAAGATGAAACAGAACATATTGATTTTGATGGAGCATACGGTCCCTATTTTGAGGAACTTTTCTTCCATATACCATTTTTAGTTGCTTATCACCTCAGTACAAACCAAAAACATGAAGAAGCACGATGGTGGTACCAAAGGATCTTTGATCCAACATCGACTGAAGAACCCTTCGAAGGAAATCCCAATGATAGGAACTGGCAGTATATCCGATTTAGAAACTTGTCACTGCCCAAATTAGAGGAAATTCTTACTGACGAAGCCGCCATTGAACAATATAGGACAAATCCATTCAACCCATTTGCTATTGCACGACTCCGTCCTTCAGCATTTCAAAAAGCAATAGTAATGAAATACGTCGAAAATTTGATCTCATGGGGGGATCTACTTTTTGAAAGGGATACCACAGAATCAGTGAATGAGGCATCCCAACTGTATCTCTTGGCTTCAGATATTCTTGGTAAGAAGCCAGCAGAACTTGGACAATGTGGAACTGTAGAGGATAACCAAAGACCTCCTCTGACCTATGAAAACCTAAAGATTGAGGAAGGTTCGGAATTTCTTCTTACGATAGAAAGCTGGTCTATATCAAACGAATCAACACAAATTGTCAATAGGATGGACACAATTCCAGCTAACCTTACAAGAATCCCTGTTGAATCTTCATTTCCTTCGTCTTTTTCTTTGCTCCAGGAATCTGAATTGGCCTTTTGTATCCCACCCAACGAGGATTTGCTAAACCTCTGGGATACTGTTCAAGATCGTATTTACAAGATACGTCATTGTATGAATATTTCAGGGATACGCCGTCAACTTGCACTTTTTCAACCGGCAATAAATCCAATGCTTTTAGTAAAAGCAAAGGCTGCAGGGCTCAGTCTTGAGGATGTCATCGCCGGACCTATTACACCTCGCATATATCGATTCAATTATCTAATCGAAAAGGCAAAACAATATGCCCAATCAGCCCAAAGTTTTGGTTCTAACTTACTTTCAGCCTTAGAGAAAAAAGATGCAGAAGAACTCACCCAACTCCGTTCACTTCATGAACAAAACATCCTGATGATGACAGAATATGTGAAAAAACAACAAGTAAAGGAGGCAGAGAAAACTTCTCGTTGCTTGAGACGAAGAAGAATATACAAAACCGCATTGATTACTACGATGGACTAATCAAAGAGGGATTAAACAAGCAAGAAGAAAAACAGTTAGAGAATAGAGGAGATCTTTTATCTCTAACACAAGATCATAATACTCATGCTCTTTTATCTAGCGAGAGATCTCTCTTTCCACAAATTGGTATTTCCGTAGTCGCAAAATTCCCGCCAGAGAGCCCAACAGTGTCCACGAGTTTTGGGGGACAACAGCTAGGGGGAGCAGAACAGGCAAAGGCTGTCTATTTTGGAGGTAAGGCAAGAACAAAAGATATTGCGGCAATATCGCAGGGGATAGAAGGCTCTAATGAAAGGAGAAAAGCTGAATGGAAGCAACAACTCAAACTTGCCAAACAGGAAAAAAAACAGCTGGAAAAACAGGAGAAGGCAGCTGAAATCCGTAAAACCATTGCCCAAAAAGATCTGGAAATACACCAAGAAAGGATGAAGCAAACCGATGAGCTGGATGAATTTTATCTTAACAAATTTACAAACCTGGGTTTGTACGATTACCTTTGCAGTAACCTCAACCTTTTGTTCAGGGAAGCGTACAACGTTGCATATGATCTGGCAAAGGTAGCGGAGCAGGCCTATCAGTTTGAGATTGATGATGATGAGGGGGAGACAATTTTTATTGCAACTGACAATTGGCAGTTTGACCGAGCAGGATTATTGTCGGGGCAGAAACTTTTATTGCAACTACAACAGATGGAAAAGTCATATCTTGAGAAAAATACTCGCAGATATGAGATTACGCAGTCATTTTCACTAAATATGTTGGATCCTTCGCAACTTGTTTCATTAAGGCAGGAGGGAAGCTGTCAATTTTTGATTCCAGAAATTGCTTTTGACGTTTCATATCCTGGACAATACAAGCGCTTCATAAAATCAGTTAGCATAACCATCCCATGTGTTGTAGGGCCTACCCAAAATATCAGTGCAAAACTTACTCTCATAAGTAGTGATATTAGAACAGAACCGAAAATTGACGATTCTGTTCTGGTCCCAACTGATGTTGGAAAACTAACATCAATTTACGTAAGCGGGGGTCAAAACGATAGAGGAATGTTTGAATTCAGCTTCCGCGATGAACGCTACAATCCTTTTGAGGGTGCAGGGGCTATAAGCACTTGGAAACTAGATCTTCCATCTGCAATACGACCTTTCGATTATGATACAATTTCTGATGTAATGATTAGCATCAGCTATACTGCAAAAGATGACGAAGTTTTTAGAACTGAGGTGGAAGATGAAATGAAAAGCTCCTTGTCCGAATATGCATCAAATGGGCTTCACCGCTTGTTAAGTTTAAAGCATGAATTTCCAACAGCTTTGCATCAGTTACTCAATCCGACTGCGGATATCCAATCTACCGAAATTGAATTGGAAATGAAACATTTTCCTTACTTTGTATCAGGAAATCAACTTGACATCGATACCGTTACTGTATTTTTGCAGGCAAGGGATTCTTCACGCCTGGAAGCAACAAAATATGACCTTCAGATACGAGGAGAAAAACCCGTCCTTTGGGAGGATTTTGGTGAGAATATGAATAGCTCTATTTATCAGATAAAAGGACCGGCTTTGGGAACATGGGAGATAACTGAGAATAACAATAAACTAGTTGATAATGAGCTTGAAGATATCCTGATACTATTGAAATACAAGACAAGTTGATGGGATGATCATCAATGTCTATACCAGAAACTAAAACAACTCCAAATAATTCCGGCACCCCATCGAAAGTAAATTCGAACACAACAACACAAATTCCCTCAGTCTCTCTTCCAAAAGGCGGTGGGGCCATTACAGGCATGGGAGAGAAATTTGCTACAAATCCTGTAACTGGTACTGGTTCTTTAACCATACCAATATTTGCAAGCCCGGGACGTTCAGGCTTCGGACCACAGCTCTCGCTGTCTTACGATTCTGGCCAAGGTAACGGACCATTTGGTCTGGGATGGAGTCTTTCTCTTCCATCTATTACCAGAAAGACAGCCAAAGGCATTCCACAATATAATGATAGCAACGAGTCTGACGTTTTCGTTCTGTCTAGTTCTGAAGATCTTGTTCCTGTGTTGGTAGAAACCAATGGAGAGTGGCACCAGCGACACGAAGAAAGACGACAGGTAAATGGTGTTGAATATCTTGTTTTTAGGTACCGCCCAAGAATTGAAGGTCTCTTTGCAAGAATTGAAAGGTGGAAAGATACTAATTCAGGTGAAATTCACTGGCGTTCTATTTCTAAAGACAACATTGTTACGGTTTATGGAAAAACTTCACAAAGCAGGCTTTCAGATCCTAAAGATCCACTCCACATTTTCAGTTGGCTTGCATGTGAAAGCTATGATGACAAGGGAAATGCAATGTTGTTTGAATACAAGGAAGAAAACTCTGAAAATATTGACGAGACATTATTGCAAGAAAAAAATAAAACTCCTGAAACACGATCGGCTAACAGGTACATCAAGAGAATCAAGTATGGAAACAAGACTCCATTCTATCGGGATCAAAATGATGACCTTTCTCAAAGAGAAGATTGGTTATTTGAGCTGGTTTTTGACTACCAAGATGGCCATTATTATGATGGGGATGAGGAAGATGGAACAGGACAGCCAAGCCATGTCTCAATAAGGGAGGGAAATTCCTGGCCTGCAAGGAAGGACCCGTTTTCACGATATCGATCTGGATTTGAGATAAGGACATATCGATTATGCCATAGAGTTCTGATGTTTCATCACTTTTCAGAACTGGAACAAGAAGACTATCTTGTCAAGTCAACAGAATTTTCCTATGATGAAACTCCTACTGCTTCCTTTATCACAAAGGTAACACAATCAGGCTATGTAAAAAAGAATGGAAATTATCTCAAAAAATCCCTACCTTCTCTGGAGCTAGATTACAGTAAGGCCACGATAAATGAAGAGATAAGAGAAGTTGATGGACAGAGCCTTGAGAATATACCGATAGGAATTGATGGACAGCAATACAGATGGGTAGATCTTGATGGCGAAGGTATATCCGGAATTCTGACTCAGCAAGGTAAGAGCTGGTATTACAAACGAAATATCAGTAGCATTCCACTACAAGACTCTGAAGGTAAGACAATCCTTGAAGCGCGGTTTGAAGCAGTAGAAAAAGTATCCTCGATTCCTTCCACATCCGATCTGAGTTCACAACAATTAATGGATATATCAGGTGATGGAAAACTGGACCTGGTGCAGTTTGATGGGCTGTCAGGGTATTTTGAGAAGACCAACGAACGGGAAAGGGAATGGGAGTCATTTGTTCCGTTTACCTCCATCCCAATAATCAATTGGAAGGATCCCAACCTTAAGTTTGTCGATCTCACCGGCGACGGTCTGGCCGACATCCTAGTCACTGAAGATCAAGCATTTTCGTGGTATCACTCACATGGAAAAGAAGGATTTGCCCAAAGCCAAAAAGTTGCACAAACACTTGATGAGGAAAAAGGACCTCGACTGGTTTTTGAAGACGGAACTCAATCTATATTTCTTGCAGATTTTTCAGGAGATGGTCTTACGGATTTGGTTCGGATAAGGAATGGCCAGGTATGCTATTGGCCAAACATGGGATATGGGAGGTTTGGTCCCAAGACTACTCTTGATGGCTCACCATTTTTTGATTCCGTTGATCTATTTGACCAAAAATGGATTAGACTTGCAGACATTGACGGTTCCGGAACTACAGATGTCTTGTACCTTGGAGAAGATGGCATCAAAATCTACTATAACGAATCAGGAAACAGCCTAAGCAACGAACGCAACATAAGCTATTTTCCAAAAATAGCCAGTTCCGACATCAGAGTTGTGGATCTATTTGGAAACGGTACGGCGTGTCTTGTCTGGTCGTCCCCACTTCCAAACGACTCTGCCGGACGACAGATGCGGTATCTGGATCTGATGGGAGGAACAAAACCCCACCTTCTGATCACCACAAAAAATAACATGGGAGCTGAGACTCGCTTGAAGTATTCTTCTTCGACAAAGTTTTACCTTGAGGACAAGTATGCTGGACGTCCTTGGATTACTCGACTTTCATTTCCGGTACATGTAGTTGAGAAGGTCGAAACCTTTGATAGAATATCCCTAAATCGTTTTGTTACAAGATATTCGTACCATCATGGATTCTACGACGGGGCAGAAAGAGAATTTCGTGGATTTGGTCTGGTAGAGTCATATGATACAGAGGAATATGCTGTATTCAATAAAAGCGACGAATTTCCAGACTCTTCAAACATAGAAGAGTCATCTCACATCCCCCCAATATTGACAAAGACGTGGTACCATACAGGTGCATACGTTGATGAGAAAAACATTTCAAATCAGTACAAAAAAGAATACTTTAGGGAACCTGAAATCTCTGACGAATATTCTGATTCATTACTTCTTCCTGATACTCTTTTACCTTCAGGATTATCTGCGCTGGAAGAGCAGGAGGCATGTCGTGCCTTAAAGGGGTCAGTACTAAGACAGGAGATATATGCATATGATAGCTCGGACAAAAGCCAGTTTCCATACTCAGTTTCAGAGACTAATTATGCCATCAAGTTGGTGCAACCAAAAAAAGAGAACAAACACTCTGTTTTTTTTACACATCAAAGCGAAGCTATCAGCTACCATTATGAACGAAATCCACACGATCCACGAATTTCACACACTCTGATGTTGGAAGTTGATTCTTTTGGAAATGTGCTAAGATCTGCATCGATAGGATATGGAAGAAGACAACCAAATGTTTCACTTTCTGCACAAGACCAAAAAAAACAAACTCAAGTTCTTGCAACATGCACGGAGAATAGTTTCACAAATGCAATAGACGACAATGATGATTACCGCCTACCTCTTCTCTGTCAGGAAAGCACTTATGAGTTAACCGGACTCTCCTCAACATATGATAGATTTGATTTTGATACGGTAGATGAGGCAGTTATAGCTTCGGAAGAGCTACAATACGAGCAGGAACCATCAGCAGGAGTGCAAAAACGCCTAATTGAAAAAATTAGAACCCTTTATCGAAAAAATGATCTCACAGGACCCCTCTTGATTGGTCAAATGGAATCGCTTGCACTCCCCTTTGAAACCTACAAGCTTGCTTTTACCCCAGAACTTGTCACAAAGGTCTACGGGAATAGAGTGAATGATTCTATTCTTTCTGAAGATGGTGGCTATGTTCATCTGGATGATGAAAACGGGTGGTGGATCGGTTCTGGTCATACCTTTTATTCGACTAATGCCCGAGATCCCCTCCAGGAATTAGGATTTGCAAGAGAGCATTTTTTCTTGCCGCATAGGTTTGAAGATCAATTTGGAAATAATACTACCATTTCATATGACGTTTATTCACTGCTGCCAGTTGAAACACGCGATGCTTTGGACAATGTAGTTACTGCATTAAGTAAAGATGAAAGTGGAAATGAATTCATCAGATTAGACTATAGGGTATTGCAGCCTTGGCTTGTAAAGGATCCCAATGGAAATAGGTCGGCTGTCTCCTTTGATGCCCTTGGGTTAGTGGTAGGAACTGCGATTATGGGAAAGGAAGAAGAAAACCTAGGGGATTCTCTTGAGGGATTTGAGGCGGATTTGGATGAGGGCATCATTTTGTCTCACATTCAGAACCCACTAGCTAATCCTCACGAGAATCTTGCAAAGGCAACTAGCCGTCTAGTTTATGATTTATTTAATTACAAAAGAACAGAAACAGAATCAACCCCCAAGCCAAATGTGGTCTACTCAATAATAAGGGAGATCCACGAATCTGAATTGGAAAATGAGCCGACAAAAATTCAACATTCTTTTTCATATTCTGACGGCTTTGGACGGGAAGTCCAAAAAAAGATTCAAGCAGAACCAGGAGATGTAGATGGTGTGCTATATGACCCACGATGGCTTGGAAGCGGCTGGACCATCTTTAATAACAAGGGTAAGCCTGTAAAAAAATACGAACCTTTCTTTAGCACCACTCATTATTTTGAGTTTGCTAGAATCGTTGGTGTCAGTCCCACACTATTTTATGACCCACTTGGAAGAGTCGTTGCGACCTTACATCCAAACCACACATATGAGAAAATTGTATTTGATCCGTGGAAGCAGGAAACTTGGGATGTAAATGATACTGTCTTGCAGAACCCGAAAAACGATCCTGATGTGGGAGACTATTTTCTTCGTTTGGAAAACGATGAAGACTATCTTCCCACATGGTACGAAGATCACAATCTTAATGAAGAGGCAAAAAAGACAGAGGCACATGCAAATACTCCTACTGTGGCCTATGCTGATTCACTTGGACGAGTTTTTTTAAGTATAGCAAATAATGGAGATAAGGGAACGTATCAAACCCACACCGAGCTTGATATTGAAGGCAACCAGAGGTCGGTAATTGACGCTCTTGGACGAACAGTAATGCAGTATGAATACGACATGCTAGGTAACAGGATAAAACAATCTGGTATGGAGGCAGGTGAACGATTCTCACTAAACAATGTTGTGACAAATCCAATTTACAGTTGGAACAGCAGAGGACAAAAGATTCGTATCAAATATGACGCTTTACAAAGGCCTATTGAGACATATCTGGAAGAAGATTCTACAGAAAAACTCGTTGAAAGAACAGTATATGGGGAAGCACAGGGCGATTCCCTCAATCATCGAGGACAGGTCTTTCAAAAGTTCGATGGGGCAGGTGTCATAAAAAATGAAAGATATGATTTTAAGGGAAATCTACTTTCGAGCAATAGAAAGCTTTCAAAAGATTACAAAAACACGTTGGACTGGTCCGATGGTGTTAACCTTGAAGATGAAATCTTTGCAAATGAAATTGTTTATGATGCTCTCAACCGTCCTATAATTATAACAACTCCAGACGGCAGTATAACATATCCTACATATAATGAGGCAAACCTTCTTGAGAGGATGGAAGTTACTCTTCAGGGAAATGATGAAAAGACTATCTTTGTTAAAGGAATAAGCTATGACGCTCGAGGAAGGAGAGAATCAATAGAGTATGGCAATGGAGTAACTACAACTTATGAATATGAGGAGACTACCTTTCGCTTGATTCGTCTTCGTACAAAAAGGGACAACACTTACCTTCAAGATTTGTCTTATGTTTACGACCCGGTTGGAAACATCATCCATATTCAGGATGACTCTGATATTCAAAACGTTGTATACTTTCAAAATAAACGAGTAGAGCCGAGCGCTGACTATGCTTATGATGCCATTTATCGGCTTATCACTGCTGGAGGACGTGAACACTTGGGTCAAACAAGGAACGGTGGTGCTACGAACCCGCCTTCTCTTACAAGTTATAATGATGTTCCTAGGGTGAATCTTCCTCATCCAGGAGATGGGAATGCAATGGGGAGATATGAGGAAAATTATGTATACGATGAAGTCGGAAATATCTTGGAAATGGTTCATCGGGGAACTGACCCCTCACATCCGGGATGGAGCCGTTCCTATGAATACAACGAATCAAGTCTGATACAGCCTAACTTGTCTAGTAATAGATTAAGCAATACCAATGTGGCAAATGAAACGGAGGAATACGAATATGATGTCCATGGTAACATCGTTAAAATGCCACATCTAACTATAATGAATTGGGATTACAAGGATCAACTGCGGGCGACCTCGATGCAAAAAGTAAATGGAGGAACACCGGAAACCACATACTATGTCTATGACTCTTCAGGGCAGAGAGTGAGAAAAGTAACAGAATATTATGCCCCAGAGGGATTAGAACCAAGACGGAAAGAAGAGCGTATCTATCTTCGAGGATATGAGATCTACAGGAAGTACGGAGGAGATGGAAGTTCGATAGACCTTGAACGTCAGACCTTGCATGTTATTGCTAATGAAAGTAAAACAACATTGATTGAAACCCGGACTAAAGGGGATGACGGCTCTCCCTTACAGGTTTTAAGGTATCAATATAGTAATCATCTTGGTTCTGCCAGTCTTGAGCTAGATGAGGGTGGAAGTATCATTTCCTATGAGGAATATTATCCACATGGTAGCACTTCATATCAAGCTGTACGAAAGGACATTGAGATGCCATTGAAGCGCTACAGGTATATCAGCGAGGAACGTGATGAAGAGAATGATATGAATTATCATGGGGCAAGATATTACGCACCGTGGTTGGCAAGATGGATTAGTTGCGATCCATCAGGAATTACAGATAGCCTAAATGTCTACGAAAATCTTCGATCAAATCCGATAGTGCTAAAAGATCCAAATGGCCGCCAACCTAGTTCATCTGACGCCGTCCAGTTTCTTGCTGGATATCATGTTGGAGCATTGAAGAAAGGCGGGGAAATGGAACTTGGTCTTGTGCAGCTTTATTTGGGTCTTAAATTTGATCCGATTGGTACAGGAATTAGAACAGGGATCAGTACGCTGAAATTCGCTGAGGCCAAATATTGGCAAGGTTATAATGCCCAGTGGCAGGGGCCTTTTGCATTGGGGCACGGGAAAGCAGGTGTAATAGGAGGTGTCATTAATGTGGCTAACGCATTTAATCCAGCTTTTCGACTTCATGTATCATCGCGGCAAGCATTTCGAGCAATGATGGAGGGAGAATCATTTGAAGCAGGCATGCATACGTTCGAAGCGCAATTTGCGGCGTATGAATTTGGCAGTAGCGCTTTTGGTGCTTTTAGTTTCGGTTATACTCTTGTACCTAGAGCTTCTAGACTTGCTAGGTACACTCGGTTTGGTTTTGCAGCTCAGAATGTGCGTACTGCGAAAATGCTTCCTCCGTATCCTTCTGACTCTACGCCGGCTGTTTTTCGAGGTACAACTGAGGGGTGGCCCGGAAGTCCAGGACTTCAGAAAATTAAAACAACTCCAGTATCCACAGATCCTGCAATCGCTACGGCTTTTGCCACCGAAAGTAGTAGACATGGTCGTGGGGTGGTGCATATTGCAACACCTGAAGATCTTGTAGGGATTGAGATAGGTCAAGGCAATGTACTTCAGAAAATAGAAAAAGAGCTGGGTGTTGATATTGAACCTAAAGAATTTGCTGAACGTGCAAGTATTACCATCACCGTCGATCAGGCTCGAACTATATTAAAGGAAATGGGTATAGAACTACCTCATAATATTAACAAGTCAAATCTGAGCGATGTATTACGCGACCTTCCTTCTATGACGCTTGAACAGATAACAGAATTCGTTTCAAAGGCAGAAGCATTGTAGTATTTGGCCTGCTTCAACTTTAAGTTTGGTTTTAGTTCTATTAGGACAAACCTTGATTCTCTTTACGACTCCTACCGAGAAATTGACAATGGGGTGACTTGGCTGCAAACTGGGATAAATGTTGC
>CAZPXJ010000092.1:0-11783 GCA_964590855.1 uncultured archaeon | reverse complement strand
AATAATGGGTGAATTTCAATTCTTAGTCATATCATTTAAGACAATAAATTCATTATCCAGCAGAAGAAGTATGCTCCTATAGATTACAACTAGTCTCAAGAATTAGATTGAATTGGATATTAGGTGAATTTACGATTTAAATCTAAATGGTAAAGCGACTCAGAGAATATTATGACAACTTATGGATTTCATGAGTAGTTGTCAAGATAATTTAGATAATTTAAAGTGAAAATATATCATTCTAATTTAACTTTTCAAATGTTAAAAGTCTTGATGTAATAAGAGTTTGATATACTTCTTAATTTTTGAAAATGCATTTTGAAATTATAAGAAGGTTTTAATCATTCAAACCTAAGTTAGCTTATGAAGCTTAATTACATTATGATACTAGCACCTATATTGCTTGTAGCTTCAATTCTTCCTGTTTTTCTCAATTCAGTTGCTAATTCTTCTTTTATTCCTATTTTGCGTATCATTCTGCTACTTACTTCAATTTTTGCTTTATACATTTTTCAAAGAAAACAAGATAAAACTTTTCTCCATTATTATCATACTATGCAAGCTTCATTTGGTTTGTTAACCTTTAGTGAAATATTACGATTTGTTTACAATTTCTACCCAAATACTAGTATTTACATTGCCGCATTAGCTCTCTCAATCCTATCATATATTTGTATATATGTTTTACTAGTAATAAGAATTCGACAAAATCGACCATTTATTGCAAGATCTCTACTACTTATCCTAATGACAGTAACTTTAACTATGTTAGCTTTGTTTTATCCATTAAATTATAATTTTCTTAAAGGTTTATTTGATGAGCAATTATATACAGAGTTTGCATTTATGATAACAAGATTGATCATATACGCAGATATGTTTACTCTGACATTAGCTTTTCTGTACACTACAAGAAAAATGAAAGCATCTCTCTTTTGGACACCGATTTTTGGTGGTTTAATGTTTCTATTAATTGAGGATATATTTTATAAGTACTTCATTGTTAATGAACTGTACTATTATGGTTCGACACCAGATATACTTCGCAATCTAACCTATGCAGTATGGGTAATTGGTTATGTTTACATTATAGAGAAAAAAGTAGGCTCAATCACAGTAATGGAATTAGAACAAGAAAAAACTCATTACCAAGAACTCTACATGGAAATCAATAATCTTGCTACAGATCTAATGAATGTGACTTCACTTTTTCGACATGATTTACTCAATGATTTAGCAGTTATGCAATCTTCACTCGAAGTTTATCAAGATACCAATGAGAATAAGTTTCTAGTTAAAATTGATGACAGAATCCAAGTTGCAATTCAAAGAGTAAGAAACTTAGGTTCAACTTCAGGTGTATTAAAATCTTTGAGAACTCAGCCTTTACAAGTAAATTCAATTTCTGATGTCATTAAGATATTTGAAAATGTTGAATTTGAACCAATAGCGGAGGATGTCTATGTAGAATTCAGTACCCTTCTTTATCCAATTATAATAAATCTCATTCAGAATTCTTTTCAACATGGAGGTAAAGATACAAAAGTTCAAGTTGAAGCTACACAACAAGATCAGAAAGTCATCATAAGAATCAAGGATAACGGTACTGGTATAAGTAATGAAGATAAGAAGAATGTTTTCAACAAAGAATTTCGAAAAAGCAACAAAGGTGTAAGTGGGATGGGGTTATTCTTAATACGAAATATTACTGAACGTTTCGATGGCCATATTTTTGTGGAAGATAATAATCCTAAAGGAGCGATCTTTTCTTTAGAACTTCCAATATCCCAATCAGAAACCTAATTCGAATATTCTGCATATTTGAAGATTAGTCAAAGTTCTTCTTCAGAAATCTTCTAACTTCCTCAGATTCAAGTGTTCTTTCATCAATATGCGATATAATATCATCGATAAGATTAGCATGTTTGATAACTATTTCTTTTTCTTCCTTACCATACTGATCTACTAGTCCAACAATTACAGCTAAAGGATTTCTAATGCTGTCCACAAGCACTGCAAATTGTTCAAGATTCTTCTCAATTTGGTCGAATGCATCTCTCAATTCTTCTTGCATTCTTATTCGTTCAGTAACATCTTGAAAAGCAACAGACATAACGTTGGGGGATGTTTGAAATGCATTTACTTCATAAGCACCAGATATTGCACCGTCCTCATAGTCTATTCTATTACTAGACCAACTTATCCCCTCTTTAGCTGCAATCTTATATCTTTCTAGTATCTCTGTTTCAGCAAGACCAGGAAATGCTTCTTCAATAGTTTTACCCAGAAACTTTGTAGTGTCTACCCCTAGAATTTCATCAGATGATTTATTTGTAGCTCTGAAAATCAGTTGATTTTTTTCATTAAGCTCATACATAAACAATCCAAATGGAGCTGACCCAAAGATATTCTTGAATTTTGTTTCACTTTTTCTCAATTCTTGTTCAGTCTTAGTTAAAGGAGTGATGTCTTGTATTAAACCTATAATCTCAACTGGATCATTATCATCAAATATAACGTCTCCTCTCAAATAAAGACTTTTTTCCTCTTTATTATCTAATACTACTCTAAATGAGGTAGCAATTGGCAAGTTATCATCGATAGATTGTTTGAAAGTTTTTCTCAATTTTTCTTTATCATCAGGATGAATAATTTCGAAGATATTGCCTGATTTCTTAATATCGTTTTCAAAACCAAATAAACTAATTGTATCCTCTGAACTTCTTATTATCTCAGTTTTGATATCATAAATAAATTCTGCAGCTTGAGCTATTAATTTTGCTTCTTTATATCTTCGTTCAGATTCTTTTAGTTCTCTTTCAATTTGTTTTCTCTCAGTAATATCTATGAAAGAATTTATCGACTGTTTTTTCTCAGGGATATAATTAATAAATGCAATTATATCTAGTATTTCTCCATCTTTGGTAATCAATTGGGTTTCAATCTGATGAGTAAAAGATATATTTTCGGTTCTGATTTGATTACTCATTTGAGACAATTTTTCTAATTCATTTACGGGAATAAAATCTATCCATTTCATCTTCTTCTCTATTTCTGTTCTAGAATATCTTGTTATTTCTTCAAATCTAAAATTGCATATTTCAATACTAGAGTCTTCATTTATAAGACAAATTCCTGTACCTGTTGTTTCGAACAAATTTCTATATTGTTTCTCTGAATCTCTTATTTGTAATTCTAATTCTTTTTCCCTAGTGATGTCTATAAGTGATCCTTCATAATAATCCAGTTTTCCACTTGAATCAAAAATAGCTCTTGCTTGCATAGAAACCCAAAAGACTTCACCATTCTTTTTTTTCATCTTTTCTTGAATTGAAGAGAAATAACCTTTATCTCTAAAACTTTCTAAAGCTGTATTTCTATGATCTGGATCAAAATAGAGATCTTTTACTTGTACATGACTCATTTCTTCTTCACTATCATAACCAAAGAGATTAATCATTGCAGAATTAAGTAACAAGAGTTTTCCTTCTTCAGTTGATCTAAAAAAACCAATTGGAGTTGAATCGAATAAGAGTTTATATTCTTTGTATAATTCTGAGTATTGTTTTCTTTCTTCTGTTCTTTGTAAAGCAAATGATAAAACTGACCCAAAAAGATGAGAATTATCTTGAAAATTCCCTAAAGACCCATCAAAATATCTCTGTTCTATTGTAGCTGGTTTCTTTGTAGCAGTTCCGATACTAAAAACAATCTTTGTAATATAAGGATAGTCAACAGATAATTGTTTTAAGAACACTGGAACATTGAGCCAGCTTAACTCTTGATTTATTAAAAAGACTTTAATCGAATTGAAATTTTGTTGTTCAAGATCACTCTTATTAGTAATCAAATCTGAATTTGAAAAACTAAATTCTTCTTCAAGAATTTTATCAATTTCGTTTTTAGTTGATGAGTCTGTATCTAGTAAGATTATTCTATCATTAGCTGTCATTTACTCACCCTCTGGTTTGAAGATGTTTATAATATATTAGCTAAAGTATACTGCTTTTCTATATAGATGTGATTGTTCGACAAAAAAATGAAACCATTTTGAAACATTTCCATCATTAATTCAAGAAAGTAGAAAATTCTAATAATTTACTCATGTTTTTCTCTCTATTTTATTGAATTTAGCAACAAATCTTATTAGTTATTCCTTGAAATTATTTTTATGCAACATGTTTTTCTCGGAGCTCATCTAGATGATGCTGTCTTTAGTTGTGGTGGATCAATTGCAAAACTAATCTATGAACGAGAAGAAGTGTTGGTTATAACAATATATACTAGAGGTCCAAATATAAAGTCACTTCCAAAGAACTTCCATAAATTTGCAGACTATAATCTTAGAAAAAAAGAGGATCAAATTGCTTTAGATAGACTTAGCGCAGATTATAAATGGATGGATATAGAAGAAAGAGCATATAGGACACCTTTACTTAAAAAACCAACTGATGTTTTTAAGATAGACTTGTCAAAAGGATTAAAGCAATTTGTAAACATCAAAGAAATACAATCAGAGCTGGATAAAATCTTTGAGAAAAATCCTAAAGCAAAAATCTACACTCATCTTGGAGTAGGTAACCATTTTGATCATGTAGAAGTTTTCCTAGCTTCTTTGATGTACATGGTAGATAATGCTCTATTCGATAGTTTCATATTTTATCTTGATTCCTATGGAATGGTCAGTACCAGAATTAGGAAAAAGCACTATCTAGGAAAACAGATTATTTCACTAGGTACAAAGAAACCTGATTATTCTACCTTTAAGTGGTTCATGATTACATCTGTTATCAATTCTATGATTTCTGGGAATAAAATCGAAAAACTCCTATCTTCCAAATATTTGGATCTAGAATGGGAGTTTATAGCAAATTCTATCAGAGGTTATGAAAAAACTAAATTTTCAGCTCTCATGAGTTATGAATCACAAATGAAGTTATTTGGTGAAAAACATTTACAAAAATTCTTCAATAGACACCATGAAAACTGGAAGAGTTCTGAGTTATTCTTGAAGGTAAAAGAAATTTAGATGAAAGCAAATTACTAGATTATTTATTACTCCAATAGTATTGATAAATATCCTTTGGATTAGTGTAACCAATTTTCAAAGCCATTTCTACTGATCTATCATTAGCTGCTTCCCAAACTGGTACAATTCCATTCTCTAAACAGTATTCTATTAGAGCTACACTTACAGCTGTTCCGAATCCTTTTCTTCTATATTCTGGCGAATCAACAGTCGCAACCTGCATTTCTAATAAATCTGTATAAGGTACAGTTGAAGAAGCCATACTTACTACTTCATCCCCTTTCTTTACACAAAAGCCTATACTCTGTTTCATGAAATTATCTACTGAACCATAAAGAATGGGGATATGAACTTGAAGTATTTCTGGTAGTTTTTCAGCTGTTTCCTTATCAACTCTCTCTAATACATATCCGTTTGGTAGAGGTTTCTTTAAACTCCTTAATTTCTCTAAGCTCAGGTTTTGATGAGACAATCGAGTTCTTCTTCTTTCGATTACTTTTCCTTCAAAGAATTCTAATAATTTCGCTTTCCATAAATCTTGTTTCCCTACAATCACTTTTCCTTCAGGAAGAATTGTTATCACTTCTTCTTTAGTTAAAGATGCAACTTCTCCTACATAGATTATAGCAAATTTAAAATCTAAAAATGCTGCAGAAGGATTGTCTATGTTATTTACTTTCAATGGAAATGACTTATATTTAAACGCACTTTCAACAAATGTTTGATTGCAATAATCTTCATTGAACATGTGTCTATAATCAGCATAATTTTCTTCAGAAACTGGTTTAAAATTCATTTTGTGTTTCCTTCAATTTGGATTTGGTTGAATCCCACTTCAAACATTTATATTATTGGTTAAAACTACATGGTTTAATACATTCTCTCGAAAATTGAAAAATGGTGTAAGACTTACTTTGTGACATTTTTTCTCTTTAGCAAATAACTCACAACCATTAATGAGGGGATTACAAGAGATAGAATTAGAACTTCAGAAAATTCAGCAAAAATAATATCCCCTTCTTGAATTCTCCCATCATATGCAACTAAACTGATATCTGGAATCTTACTAATATAATTAATAGCCGCATCCCGATACATAGCTCCGGTGCCAATTGCTGAAAAATCATCTTTGAAATTAGTCCACCACATATAATCAATCATAAGACCAGTATAAATATTCGCTTGGATTATTTCTTCGAAAGTACCTGAAGAGTTTATGTAAGCTGAATCTATATGAAAACCTCCTTCATAATTAAAATTATATCGAATATTTCCTATTGCATGATATCCATGCCCAGCAGTAAGAATATTAAGTAATTCTAGACCAGTGATACTAATCTCAAGTATTTCATTCTCAAATGGGATTACAGAAACAACATCGGCTATTGTAATATCTCCTGCTCTGAAATAATCACGTATACCTCCTCCTCTATTTGTAAACGAGAAATCATAATCCCAGTTGAAATAATCTAACATACCATCGGCAACTAGATTACCTATTCCACTCTCAGGAGAAGGATCTCCAACATTTGTAGATGCATAGGATATTACTGCTTCTGCATTTACCAAATTGACCCAATAATCAACCAATTGTTGGATGTCCTCATCTGGTGTGACTCCACCTTCTACATTATCGACTAAAACACCACTATGAGCACTTACACCAATTGGATTAATTGTTGTATCTATTTCAAGATTAATCCGCACATATTGCTGTGCATAATGTCCCGCCATAGCAACAAGAGAACCTGCTACTTCTGTCACTAGAGGAGTTCCAGAGTGTCCTCCGAGGAAAACAGCAATGTTCAAATCTGATACTGCACTTGCTAGGCTTATCAATTCATTAGGTTCGATATGAGTCAAAGCGATAATAATCTCTGCACCAGCTGCAATCATTGCAGGTACATTTGCTCTCAATGCAGTCTCGTAGTTGCCAAAATCGAAATACTGAGTATATTTTGGATGAGCAGTAGTATATGAAGTGGTAGTTGTTAAACCAACAATACCAACTTGTATTCCAGCATGTTCTTGAACAACCCAAGGGATGGAGAAGTTAGCTACATCAGTTGTACCTTTATCATAAATGTTGCAAGACAGTATTGGAAAATTAGACATATTCTGTCGATAATGCATCCAATCAAGACCATAGTCAAATTCATGATTGCCAATTGCTGATGCAGTGAAATTCATCTCATTCATAAGATCCATCATAGATTCACCTTGAGTAAGAGTTGCAACAGCTGGACCAGTATTTTCGTCGCCCCCATTCAAGATTAGATATGAATCATCTGATGGATTATAACCTTCTTGTTGGAAATACCCCATATAAGTTGCTGCTCCTCCTCTACCATCATGAGGTTCTAACCACCCATGCCAGTCGTTAATATAGAGGAGAGTAAGATTTACAGTATCTGCATTTATCTTTGGTTTATATCTAATCTCTTGATTTTTAGCACCAAACACAGTAGGATTTTGAAATTCTAGATTTGCATCTGTGGTTTGAATAGAATTCAATGATACAATTATAAGTAAAGAAATGATGATTGAGGTTACAATAGGTCTTTTCATTTGATAGAGAAAATACATTGACTCATTCTTATTAATCTATGGTTGGAAGTTTGGTAATTTGGAAATTACTTCATTAAAATCTGAACCACTAACTCTTCCGTTCCGCTAAACAGATATGTACACATGAGAAAAGTTCTTGAAAATGCTTTGAAATTTCGCTCAATAAAAGATGGAATGTTTGCATTTATGTATAATTTGAATTATATTTTTTCATAAGTCTATGATTTTAAATTTTTTAAATATCTAATATTTCTATGAATTATCACAAGCTTGTTAGTTTTGTGTAGAGTGAAAACAAAAATGAATTCTACAGTTGATAATCTTCAGTTAGATATACCAAAGGCTTGCATTGAGATTGAGAGTTTCATAAGAAGTATTATGAAGAGATTAAACAGAGAAGGAGCAGTTATAGGTTTAAGCGGAGGATTAGATTCTGCGGTTACAGCAACGTTAACTGTTCGTAGTCTTGGTAAAGAAAATGTCACTCTATTTAATTTACCTGAAAAAGATAGTAAACCTATTCACAAAAAGCATGCAAAACAACTCGCAAACCATTTGGGAATAAAACTGAAAATCAGATCTGTTACTCCAATGGTTAGAGCAGCAAAAAGTTACAGACTTCTCCCCATTGGTTTAATTCCTGGACGGAATATTCGAGGGTTTTTAGTGAAACTAGTAAGATCCAAAGTATTATCATCTGAAGAAGATGAGGCAATTCTCGCCAATAGGTTACAACCTAAGGCTAATTCATGGATAGCAAAGGGTAATGCGTATTCTGTTATCAAACACCGAATGAGGATGATTGTTCTCTATCAATATGCTGAATTAAATAATCTCATGGTTGTAGGGGCAGCTAATCGGACAGAATGGCTCACTGGAACCTTTTCTAAATGGGGAGTAGATCATTGTGCAGATATAATGCCCCTACTACATGTTTATAGAAGTCAATTAGAACAGATAGCAGAATATCTAAAAATTCCAGATTATATAAGATTGAAATATGCTGACCCAGATGTATTGCCAGGTATTGAGGATAAAGGAGAACTTATGGGGAGTTTTTCTTTGGTAGATCAGGTTTTAGTAGCTAATAGCCAAGGTCAGACTTTGACAGAAATGTATAATGAGTATGGTAAAAAGAATGTTGATCAAGTACTTGAATTGAAAAAACTATCTGCACAGATGAGAGAATCACCCTATCATCTTGAATTGAACAAATAAAGAAGACTTATTATTGTTTAATCTGTCTTATAAATCTATGAAAACCAAAGATATTATGAGGTTTGTACCTTCTGTTTGGGATTATTCACCTGGAGAAACCTCTTCTCATATGTCATTCATTAATTTGGAAACTTTTCTGGTTATGGTTGACACAGGAATGGATCCAAAAAAGACTAAAAAGATGAGAGAATTTGCGGAAAAGGAAACAGGAAAGCAATTCAAATATGTTCTCATCACTCATCATCACGGAGACCATACTTTCGGTACAAAAGTATTCAGTGATTGTGATATTGTTTCTTCAAGAAGCACTCATGATATTCTAGAACAGAAAGTTCAAGGAGATTACAGAGATAAAGAGATAGTTTTACCAAATATAACTTTTGAAGGGGAATATAAGATAAAAGATGGATTTAGAGAGATTAGATTTATCGAAACTCATGGTCACACCCAAGGGAGCTCTTTTGTTTATCTTCCTGATGAACATGTAATAATTACAGGCGATTTACTCTTTGCAGATATGTTTCCATTTGCAGGTGATCCCTCAGTAAATCCATATCTTTGGGTAGAAGCTTTTCAGAAAATGATTGAGTTGAAACCAAATCTAGTCATTCCTGGTCATGGTCCTATAAGTTCTGTTAAAGAACTAATAGAAGGTCAAAAACTGGTCAAAGATATGCTTGAGTATGTGGAAGCTAAGGTAGCAAAAAATTATTCTATTCAAGAAATAAAAGACTCAACAGATCTCCCAGACTTTTGTGCAGAAGCATTTAATGGATGGGTAGATAGGACAATTGAAGCATTTTATAAAGTTGTAAAAGAAGAGAGTGTTTAACATACTAACACCACATGAATATTATGAGAAAGAGATTGCTTCTACTAAATTCTCTTGCTCACTCAAATAATAATAGAGAATCTAAGATTGTTTAATCAGCATCAAAGTCTATTTTTTCCACCTCTTCTTTATCATATACTAGAAACCATCTTGATTTTACTTGTACAGGATGAATTCGAAGCCACAAGTCATCAGGTAAGTAAATATTTACACCACAGTAGGTACACGGTACCAATCGATCTTTCCCATCGATAATTAAAGCTCCACTACATTTGGGGCAAGTTAAGGCGACTCCACCTTCAATAACTGGTTCCTGACTTACTAGTGTATCAACCATTTGAACATTTACAAAGAAATCCGCAGCAGGTAAATAACGTTTTAACCATTTAGGTGCGGGGACAACGTTAGTTTTTCTCCCACAATTAGAACACTTGATTTCTGATTCTTTGCTCCTATCTATGTTGTCCACATTGAGCCTCTTATTGCATTCACTACAGATTGGAGGAAGTTCAGCTACATTCCACTTTGTACTAAATAATCCGAATTGTACTAAATTGTAACTCTCCCCTTCCTTCATATCCTCTACAATCCATTCTAGAGCATCATATAAATTTTGGTTCCAAAATTTCATAGGAATGTCGAGATCATTTTGACAAGCATTACAATGTGCTTTTCTAAGTGGTCCATTAAGCATAATTGAACCATCACATTTAGGACAAGTTATACTCATTTCAAAGGCAGCAGAATAAATACTAATACACCAAGAGATAGCAATCTCTGGTTCATAAAAACTTATTGTAGTATTTTCAGTTTATAGATAGTTAGTTAAATTAAATACACCAAACTAAAGAAAGCTTTGATTTTCATATGAACAAGTACATAATATTGTCGTTACTTTTAAAATTTATTAGATAAATTAGAAAGAATGCTAAGTAATTCTAAATGCATGTAGGAAGGATTCTATAGATAGATGATTGTAGAAATTTTATTAAATGTATGAGAAAAAAGAAACTGATTAATATGGTAAATTTCAAACAAATTACAGATTCAGTTTGGGCCCATACAGAGGGAGAAACTTTCGGACATGTTGCTTTTATCAAGCTTGAAAATTCTTTAGTTTTCGTTGATTCTGGATATTATCCAAAGATAATAAAAAGAGCAAGAAGTAAAGCTGAGGAATTAACTGGTTTACCGGTAAAATACTTACTAATAACACACCATCATGCAGATCATATTCTTGGAAATCAAGTTTTTGAAGATTGCGAGATAATTAGTTCTAAACGCGTCTTAGAAAACATAGAAGATACTCTTAGAACACAATGGACTGATGAATTTCTTGATAATTTTAGAAAGAAGAATGAAGAAAGCTTCGATATACTCAAAGTAGTATTACCTAACTCTACTTTTGAAAACGAATATATTTTGAAAGATGAAAAAATAACAATAAAAATTACAGAAACTCATGGTCATACAGAAGGTAGTAGTTTTATCTATATTCCTGAAGAGGAAGTGATCATCGCAGGAGATTTACTCTTTTCAGAGGAGATACCTTACTTTGGTGATGCTACCTCGAATCCATACTTATGGATAGAAGCATATCAAAAAATAATTGATTTAAAACCGAAAGTAGTTGTACCAGGTCATGGTCCAGTTACAGATTTAGAACAGGTAAAAATTCAAAAAAAATACATGAAAGATTGTATTTGCTGGATGAAGAATTATATTGAGGAAGGAGGAAATAAAGAGAATCTAGACCATAATTCAATGTTTCCAATGCTAGATTATGAACTGTATGATAATTTTGAAACGTTATTTAATGAATCCAAAAAACAAATGTATGATGAAGTTATGAAAAAAGAGTTTCAGAAAAAACGAATACAAGAATAACATATTTTTATACTAAAACAAAATCAAAATATTATGGGAACAAAATTAGAAGAAGCTGGTGTTAATCTAAACAAAATAGGTTTAGGCATCGAGCATTTTGTTAAAAGGTCTAGAGATCCAGAACTGAGCAGAGATGAGAACTCTCGATTAATTCTTGAAGAAGCATTTAGATTAGGTATTACACATTATGATATTGTTTTCAATTTTCCTTATTTCTTCAATGTCTTCAACGATTTTATCAAGAACAAA
>CAZPXJ010000091.1:0-11888 GCA_964590855.1 uncultured archaeon | reverse complement strand
TTACAAATATACTAGTCGAAGCAATTATTGAATCCGAGTATGACGCAAAGAATGTTACAGTTATTTCTGGTATAGGTTGTACAGGAAGAATCGCAGGTTATTTGAATTTTGATAGTTTTCACACTACACATGGAAGATCAATTCCTTTTGCAATTGGTCTAAGTGTAACTGATCCAGATCGCAAAGTGATTATAATTTCGGGAGATGGAGATTTGTTTGCAATTGGTGGAAACCATATAATTCATGCTGCAAGAAGAAATGCTAACATAACTGTTATCTGTGTAAATAATTTCAACTATGGTATGACTGGAGGTCAAGCTGGACCAACATCATATCCAGGTCAAATGCAAACAACAACTCCTTATGGAGCACAAGAACAACCATTCAACATTCCATACTTGATGGAAACTTGTGGTGCATCTTATGTTGCAAGATGGACCGCATTAGATGTTAGAAGAGTTAAAGAATCATTCTCAGAAGCAATAGCTAAAAATGGATTTTCATTTGTTGAGGTTCTAGGAAGCTGTCCTACAACTTATGGACGACGAAACCAATTGGCAGAAGGCAAGAAAATTCTGGAATTTTTCAGAGAGCATACTGTCCTAAATCACCATGCCGATACAAAGGACATAGGAATAACAAAAAACTCCCCAATTGTCGTTGGTAAATTTGTTGATAAAGATGATAGACCTTCATTAACTGATAACTTACTCAATATTCAGCGAATAAGTCAAGCAAAAAAATAAGGTGAAGAAATGGCAAGAACAGAAATTCGATTTGCAGGATTTGGTGGTCAAGGAATAGGTCTTATGGGAAGACTGGTTGGTGAAGCAACAGGGTTGTATGAAGAAGGAAAGAACTCAGTGATGACACAGAGCTATGGCCCAGAGAGCAGAGGGGGAGCAAGCAGTACTGACGTAGTTGTCGATACAGAAGATATCGATTATCCTAAGGCAACAGAATTAGATTATTTTGTTGTTATGTCTGAAGAAGCTTACCAAAAATACATTCCAAAACTGAAGAAAGGTGGTATTCTTTTCGTAGAAGAAGATCTTGTAACTTTAGACGAACAAGCTAATAAAGCAAAACATATCTTCAAAATCCCTGCCACAAAAATTGCTGAAACTTTAGGGAGCAGACTTTATGCTAACATTGCAATGCTAGGTTTTGTATGTGCTAATACAACCGGGGTTTTCTCCGAAGAAGCGATGATCAAAGTGATGAAAACAAAAATCAAGGCAAGATACGTTGAGAAAAATCTTGAAGCCTTCAATTTGGGAAAAGAGTATAAACCTAAGGATTGATCGAGAAAATGGAAGAGGAATTTGAACCAAATATAATTGGTTTCTTATGCAATTGGTGCTCCTACGCTGGAGCAGACTTAGCTGGAACAAGTAGAATTCAATATCCACCAAATGTTAAAGTCATCAAAGTGATGTGCTCAGGTAGAATCAATCCTATGTATGTAATTAATGCACTTCAACAAGGTGCAGATGGAGTTTTAATCGGAGGGTGTCATCCAGGAGACTGTCATTATAATCATGGTAATTATTTAGCAAGAAGAAGAATTGCAGTAATGAAAAAACTACTGGAGTATATGGGAATTGAACCAGAAAGAGTCAGGATGACTTGGGTATCAGCTGCTGAAGGAAGAAAATTCGCAGATGTGGTCAATGAGGTTACAGAAGCTATCAAGAAACTTGGCCCTATGACAAAAATCAGGAGGAAAAACGCATGGCAGACAATAGAGAGCTAGTTCATACTATAAAAGAAATAGTTTCTCGAGAAGATGTAAAATATGTTATTGGCTATAAGAAAGGAACTTATGGTTTCCAAATAATGCCAGCTTTTGCATTTGATGCCAAAGAAGCTGAAAACTTCATTTACTCTCCATTGTGTGCAAAAAACCTAGCAACATATCCAATATTAGAAGAAAAACTTCCCTTAAGAAGAGGAGAAGAAGCTGATAAAAGAAAGATAGGGTTAGTTGTCAAAGGTTGTGATTCTAGAGCAATTGTGCAAATATTACAAGAGAATGGGATGGCTAGAGAAAATCTTGTTCTGATAGGAATCCCTTGTAAAGGTGTTATAGACCCGAAGAAAATCAACACGATGTTTCCAAACCAGAAAGAACTTGCAGATGTTGAAGAAGATGACGATGGTAATTACATTATAACAATCAATGGGGCAACTCACAAAGTTCCAAAGAAGGAACTTCTTTCTGATGTTTGTAGAAGTTGTGAATATCCAAATCCCGTCATTCATGATGTTTTAATAGGTCCAGAAATTGAGGAATTTGAGATTGAAAATTTTGATCGTGTAGAAGAAATGGAAAAGAGAACCTTAGAAGAAAGATGGCAATATTGGGAACACCATTTCAGTAAATGTATACGATGTTATGCTTGCAGAGAGGCCTGTCCTCTATGTTATTGTAAAGAATGTATGGCCGATCTTCTAGAACCTCAATGGGTAAGAAGATCTGTAGATCTTTCAGAGAACACAGCTTGGAATGTAATGCGTGCTTTCCACCTAGCTGGAAGATGTATCAGCTGTGGTGAGTGTGAAAGAGCTTGTCCCGTGAATATTCCTCTTATGGAATTGAACAAGTTCATCGAGAAAGAAGTTAAAGAGATGTTTGATTATACTTCTGGACTTGACCAGGAGGAGAAACCGCTTCTTGGGATGTTTAAGCCGGATGATCCGGAGGACTTTATTCTGTGAGGTTTGAAAATGGACAATCTAATATTACCTAAAGAAAAATTACCTGAAATGCTTGCAGAGATTGTAGCAAAGTTCACCTTAATTGGACCAAAGGAAGAAACAGGATTTACTGAATTTCAAGAACTAGATAATCCTACTGAAATTAACTTGGATTACTTACTTTCAAGAGTACCTCCAAAGGCTTTATTCTTCCAACAGACAGAGACACTTTTTACATTTAAAAAAGGGAAAGATGCAAAAGTCGAGACACCTAAAGTCGATCCAAGAAAAAGAATTATTTTTGGAATCAGACCTTGTGATGCAAGAGGGTATGCTCTTCTCAACCCTGTATTTGACGGGGAGAAAGAGGGTGACTACCAAGATCCATTTTACAAATTGAGGAGAAATAGAAGTACTTTAGTTGGATTAAGCTGTAATGAACCAGAGATAAATTGTTTTTGCACTTCTTTTGGAGACAGTCCAGCAAATACTCAATATCTTGATTTATTATTTACAGATCTGGGAGATAAATACCACATTGATGTTGTCACAGAAAAAGGACAAGAACTGATAGATAGTCTCAGTAAAATGTTTTCCAAAGCTTCAGATGAAGATAAGAAAGCAAGAGATAAGGTGGGAAAAACATCTGTAGCAGCCATTACTCGTCATATGAATACCGAGGGTGTAACTGAAAAACTTGGAAAGATGTTTAATCACAAATACTGGGAACAAGTAGCCATGCGTTGTATAGGCTGCGGGATTTGTACCTACCTATGTCCAACATGTCACTGTTTTGACATTCAAGATGAAAGTACTCTCAAGGAAGGGGGTAGAGTTAGAGTTTGGGATTCATGTATGAACCCAGAATATACTCACCATGCTTCTGGACACAATCCTCGTCCTTCAAGAATGAATAGGGTTAGAAACCGAATTTACCATAAATTCAACTATTACCCAAAGAGTGAAGATGATTTCTTATGCACAGGATGTGGCAGATGTATTGATTATTGCCCAGTTAATATCGATATTATCAATATCATTAATGATGTAAAGGAGATAGAATTATGAAGGGAGAAAATCCATATCAACCTGAATTAGCTAAGATTGCAGATATAACACTAGAAGCTAGTGGAGAAAGAGCTATCAAAACATTCAGACTTGAGTTCCTTAATGATGAAATCAGGAAGAATTTTACATTTAAACCTGGCCAATTTGTCATGCTTAGCGTTCTTGGAGTTGGAGAGAGTACATTTGCTATATCATCCTCACCTACCCAGAAAGGGTTTTTCGAAGTAAGTGCAATGAGATATGGTAAACATACAAAAGCACTGCATCAGAAGGAAGTTGGTGATGTAATTGCAGCAAGAGGTCCATATGGAAATAACTTTCCTGTAAAAGAATGGAAAGGTAAAAACATTGTTTTTATCGGTGGTGGAATAGGTCAAGCTCCCCTCAGATCAGTTATCAATTATTGCATTGATAACAGAAAGGATTATGGTAATCTTGATATCATCTATGGTGCCAGAACCTCAAAGGATCTTTGTTATAAACAAGAGTTTATAGAGATGTCAAAGATGGACAATTTAGAAACCCATTTATCTATAGATGTTGAAGAGGAAGGATGGGATCAGTTTGTTGGTTTTGTTCCATCAAATCTTATGAGATTAAAACCATCACCTAAGAATACTATTGCAATCACCTGTGGTCCTCCAATTATGATAAAATTTGTTATTCAGAATCTATTAGAATTAGGATTCAAAGATGAACAAATCTACACTACACTAGAAATGAGAATGAAATGTGGTATAGGTATGTGTGGCCGTTGTAATATAGGCAACCTCTATGTTTGTAAAGATGGTCCAGTATTCTCCTGGGACCAAATTAAAGATTTAGAAGGAGACATGTAAAGGCGTGAAAATGTATGAAAATTGGTGTTTATGTCTGTGAATGTGGAAGTAACATCGCAAGTACTGTTGATGTCGAAGACATCGTAGAACGAGCTAAAGATTTTCCTAACGTAGAAGTAAGCAGAGTATACAAGTACATGTGTTCAGATCCTGGACAAGAACTTATCAAAAAAGATATTGAGGAAAAGGGACTTGACAAAGTTGTAGTAGCTGCCTGTTCTCCTCGAATGCATGAACCAACCTTTAGAGCTGTTTTGGAAGATAAGGGGTTGAATCCTTATGTTCTAGAAATTGTCAATATTAGAGAACAAGTATCATGGGTTCATGATAATAAAGAAGAAGGGACTGAGAAAGCTGCAGCATTACTCAAAGCAGCAGTTCTTCGAACTGCATTAATGGAACCTCTAGAGAAGAAAAAAGTTGGTGTAAACCATAAAGCTCTTGTCATTGGAGGAGGAATAGCAGGTATTCAAGCTGCTTTAGATTTAGCTGATATGGGATTCAAAACCACACTTGTTGAAAAAACATCATCCATCGGAGGGAAGATGGCGCAAATGGATAAAACGTTTCCAACTTTGGACTGTTCTCAATGTATTTTAAGTCCAAAAATGGTTGATGTTAGTCGACACCCAAATATAGAATTATTAACACTCAGCGAAATTGTAGAAGTAGATGGATATGTTGGTAATTTCAAAGTTAAGATAAAGAAAAATCCGCGTTATGTGATTGAAGAGAAATGTACAATGTGTGATGACTGTGTTCCAGTTTGTCCAGTAATAAAACATGATGATTATAATCAAGGTTTTGCTCCACAAAAAGCAATTTACATATCTTATCCACAAGCAGTTCCAGCCTCGTATGTTATTGATCCTGATTACTGTTTAGGGATTGATCCTTTAATCTGTGCTAAATGCAGAGATGTATGTGGTCCTGAAGCGATTGACTTTGATATGCAACCAGAGATTATTGAAGACGTATTCGGCGCAGTTGTAATAGCAACCGGTTATGAAACTTATCCAATTGAAAACATAGGTGAGTATGGATATGGTACAATTCCTGATGTTATTTCAGGATTGGATTTTGAGAGAATCATCTCATCAGGAGGACCAACTGGTGGTAAGATACTCAGACCCTCAGATGGTACTGTTCCAAAAACAGTGGTCTTCATCCATTGTGCAGGTTCAAGAGATCCTAGCAAACATCTTCCATACTGCTCTAAAGTATGTTGTATGTATTCTACCAAGCATGCCCTTCAATACAAACATGTAGTTCATGATGGAACTGCAATCAATTTCTATATTGACATCAGAACTGCTGGAAAAGACTATGAAGAATTTTATCAAAGAGCAGCAGAGGAAGATCATGTAGTTTATATCAGAGGCAAGGTTTCAGAAGTATTCCAAGATGGGGATAAACTTCTCATTAAAGGAGCAGATACACTTACTGGTGAAACGGTTGAACTTCATGCCGACTTAGTAGTTTTAGCTACTGGCTTGATTCCAAGTAAAGGAACCTTAGAGATGGCTAGTATGTTCAATGTTTCAATTGGTATGAATGGATTCATCAGAGAAGCTCATCCAAAACTTAAACCAGTAGATACTGCAATTGCAGGTGTTTTTGCAGCAGGTACTGTAACAGGACCAAAAGACATTCCTGAAACAGTCTCAAACGCTAGTGGTGCAGCCTCAAGAGCTGCAGGAATTTTATCTCAAGATGAATTAGAGATAGAAGGAACTGTTGCAACAGTAGACGAATCTCTATGCCGAGGATGTGGAATGTGCGTAGAAGCATGCCCATACAGCGCTATTGAACTTATAGCAGTAAATAAATACGGGCACACAATGCAAGTTGCTTCCGTAAATGAAGCACTTTGTAAAGGATGTGGAAGCTGTGCAGCTGCTTGTTTGAATAGTGCTATCAACCAACTTGGATATACAGATAGTCAAATTCTTGCGCTTATCGGCGCATTAGGAGAGAATTAAGGAGGATTGATTATATGTCATTTGAATACTTAAAATTTGGAAAAGAAGAAAAAGACTTCATCGAAAAAATAGAAGAGATTTCCGGCCAGAACGTCTATAGTTGCTACCAATGCGGTAAGTGCTCTGCCGGTTGTGCTTTTAGTGGAAGTATGGACAAAACAGTCAATCAACTTATACACCTCATACAACTTGGTCAAAAAAGGAAAGTATTGGATTCTAATACACAATGGGTTTGTGCTAGTTGTTTAACATGCTCAGTTAGATGCCCACGTGAGATAGATGTAGCAGCACTGATGGAAGCTGTGAGAGAATATCAATTTAGAGAAGAACCTGAAAAGATAGTAATCTCAAAAATACCAAAAGAAGCTTACGATAAACTTCCAAACATTGCTTTAGTAAGTAATTTCAGAAAGAAAACAGGATGAGAGAGTTATGGTACAATATTCTTATTTCCCAGGATGTAATTTAAAAACCAATGCTAAAGGTTTCGAGGAAACAGCTATTGCAGTAAGTAAAAAACTAGAAGCTGAATTAGTCGAAATCCCCAATTGGAACTGTTGTGGAACTGTTCATACTATGACATCAGATAATTTAATGAGACGTATAGCTCCTGTTAGAGTTCTATCTAGATCCAAAAAACACATAGAAACACTTGGAGAAGACACTCTGAATGAAGTTGTAACATTATGTGCAATGTGTAATAGTACACTGAAAATCGTAAATCATGAAGTTAAGGAAGATCAAGATAAATTGGATACGATTAACTTTCAACTTGAAGAAGACGATGAAGTTTATGACCATGATATGGAAGTAAAACACTTTCTGGAAATAATTAGAGACGATATAGGATTTGAAAAAATATCAAAAAGTGTTGTTAATCCGCTTGAAGGTCTGAAGATATCTCCATATTATGGTTGTATGCTTCTCCATCCTGATGAAGCAGCAATTGATGATGTAGAGATGCCCTCAGTACTTGAATATCTTGTTGAAAGTTTAGGAGCAAAAGTGGTTGATTCTCCTCTTTTCAAATTCTGCTGTGGTTCTTATCATATTGTTGATGAAGAAAAGATAGTAGATACACAAGTTGCAAAAATCGTTGAAGCAGCAAGATCGCGTGGAGCAAACGCGTTGGTCGTAGCATGTCCTTTATGCGCCTTCAATATAGACCATCAACAGAAAATACTGAAAGAGAAGACACATGGAAAGGAACCCTTGCCTGTCTTTTACTTTACTCAATTGATGGCTTTAGCTTTAGGTGTTCCGATAAAAACAAATCATTTTGAAGATCATCACGTTGATCCTAAACCTCTCCTCAAGGAATTAGGATTAAGTGGGAGTAAAAAATCAAAGTAGAGGGTGAAAAATGTCAAAAATAAAAACAAAACCAAAAGAAGAAAACAAAACCCCTATGGTTAAGATATACATTATGGGTGCAGTACATGAAGTTCCTGCATCATTGACTATAATGAAAGCAATGGAATATGCAGGATTTAAAATAACTAGAGGAGCTGGATGTAGAGCTGGGTTCTGTGGAGCTTGTGCTACAGTCTATCGAAAAGCAGGAGATTATAGAATATACGCTGCTCTTGCGTGTCAAACACAAGTTGAAGATGGAATGGTACTTACGCAATTACCATTTGTTCCAGCACCAAAAGGAAAGTATGATATAAACAAGATAAGTCCAACTGCAAACACTATTTTGAAATTCTATCCAGAAGTTGCTAGATGTTTGAGTTGCAATGCTTGTTCAAAAGTATGCCCTCAAGAAATTCATGTAATGGATTATGTGCAATATGCTCTCCAAGGACAAATAAGTAAAGCAGCCGATGAATCATTTGATTGTGTTCAATGCGGTCTTTGTACTATAAGATGTCCTGCAGAGATTCCTCAATATCATGTTGCTACACTAGTTAGAAGATTACACGGCAGATATACTATGATATCTCCAGAAACCCTTGAAGCAAGAGTAGAAGAGATAGAAGCAGGATTTTATGAAGAAGGTCTCAAAGAGCTAATGAACTTATCTGAGGATAAACTAAGGCACAAGTATTACCATGAAAGAGACTTTATTGACCAGAAAAAGGCGTGATTATGATGATAAGAGGATATCCAGAAAATATGCGTAAAAGCATTGAGAATGTCAATAAAACAAGAGCAAAACGTTTGACTGAGATTAAAGCAGATTTAACAGAAGATGAAAGGAAAGTAGTTCTTGACAACTTCCATCCAGATTACAATCCCAAGTTTAAGAGAGATATAAGTTGGGGACAAAACAAAGGTGATAATGTTCCCAATGAAGTAGTTGATGTACTTGAAGCTTATCCAGCTGTTCAGCCTGATGACATTGATTTAACAAAAATTGATTATGATGTAGGTGTATTAGTAATCGGTGCTGGAGGAGCAGGAACATCAGCAGCACTTTGGGCACTTTATGAAGGAGTACCAGCAGAAAAAATCTTAATTGTCACAAAACTGAGACTGGGTGATTGCAACACCGTCATGGCTCAAGGTGGCATACAAGCAGCTGATAGACCAGAGGATTCTCCACTCATCCATTACCTTGATGTTATTGGAGGAGGCCACTTTGATAACAAACCTGAACTCGTTAAAGCTCTAGTTAGTGATGCTCCAAAAATCATCAAATGGCATAAAGAACTAGGTATGATGTATGATCAAAATGAAGATGGTAGTTTCATTGAAAATGCTGGTGGTGGAACATCAAGAAACAGAATGCATTGTTCTAAAGATTATACAGGTATGGAAATATTCCGAGTTTTGAAGGATGAAATTATCAATAAGGAAATTCCAGTTCTAGAATTTGCACCAGCTGTTGAACTATTAACGGATGAAACAGGTAAAATAGCTGGAGCAATTCTATACAACCTTGAAACTAAGCAATACTTCGTAGTAAGAGCAAAGACTACTATTCTAACAACTGGTGGTTTTGGAAGGTTGCACGTAGCAGGTTTTCCAACAACAAACCATTATGGTGCTACAGCTGATGGAGTAGTTATGGCTTATCGTGCAGGAGCAAAGTTGAGGAATTTAGAATCCACTCAATTCCATCCAACAGGAGCAGCATTCCCTGAGCAAATTGTTGGTTTACTAATTACAGAGAAAGTTAGAAGTCTAGGTGGACAAGTTCTTGGAAAAGATGGAGAGCAAATTTGTTATCCATTGGAACCAAGAGATGTTGAAGCATCTTCTCTAATCAAATGCTGTACTAGCACAGACAATTACATTGAAACTCCTACTGGAATGAGAGGAGTTTGGTTAGACAGTCCCTTAATTGACGAACTTAAAGGAAAAGGAACCGTCGAGAAAAACCTAAGTGCTATGTATCGTATGATGAAGAGATTTGATATCGACATATCAAAAGATCCTATTCTAGTTTATCCAACACTACATTATCAAAATGGTGGAGTTGAACATGATGAAAATTGTTATACGTCTTTAGAAGGTTTACTCGCAGCTGGTGAAATCTCAGGTGGAGTTCATGGAAAGAACCGATTGATGGGTAATTCACTTCTAGAGATTAATGTATTTGGGAGACGAGCTGGTATAACAGCTGCAAAAGAATTCAAGAAGAAAGATAAGGCAGTTGGAAAACTAAGTCTTGACCATGTTAGAAAAGTCATCAAAATCCTAGATTCCCTCAATTTGAAAGAAAAACGATATTCACCAATAATCCTTCCTGAATACAGAAGCGAAGCTGTTATGGACAGATTGGTACAGCTTTATGAGGATTCTTGTTAAATCAGTATTTCTTTTCTTTCCTTCTTTTTTCTATTACTCCTTAATTAAATTATATCTTTTTTCTTTCTAGGAAAGAAGAGGAATAAATAATACCAATTACTTTTGCTTTCTAATCATTTCTGCTTCAATAAACTAGGGTTCACTCTATCAAGAAGTTTTTTGTTAGTTTCCTTCATACTGACAACTGCTACGACAAGAGCTATAATTCCAAATCCAAGAGGAAAAACAGGTAAGATAAGGATTCCTTTTGAATAAATATCAGCGATATATGCCCCCAAAAATGATCCAGTATTTAAGAAAATTGATTGCTCGAAAGAAAGTAAACTCATCCCTCTAGAACGTTCCTTCTCATTCGTTAAATCAGACATGATTGCGTTAGCTGATGGGTTTCTGAGTGCATATAGAGGGTAAGAATAGATAATGAATATTGCATACCAATAACCAGAGAACAAATAGATTAACAGATATATGATAGGATAACCTATCATTGCTATAAGAAAAACTGGTCTTCGCCCTTTTCTATCTAATATTTTTCCGACAAAAAGCTGGAAAATCATTCCTAGAAAAGTAGCTACCGTATTAGAGATTGCAATGAAATTTTCAGGCATATTCACTTTCTTCAAATAAACTGAAGACATTGCATTGAATGGCCCCGTACCAAAATCTATTATTGCTAGTATTATAAGGAAAATAAGGACACTCTTTTGTGACAGTATTTGCCAATAGCTCTTCGATTTAGGTGTTATATCTTTTACAGGAATTTTTGGATAAGGAGGTTTAATTTGACTAAAAGCTGTAGGAGGATTAATCATAGGTTGGTCAGCTTCTAATTCATCTACGGGTTCAATATCTGGTTTGGTTGGAGAAAAAAGAACGGCTATACCAGTTAAAAGGGAAAATCCTGCACCAAAACTTAAGCTCCCTATCATTCCAAGATTTGTATAAATCACTCCTGAAACACTACTACCGATCATCCATCCCAAACTAGCAAACAACATTTGGAAGCTAGAAACCTCTCCTCTTTTGTCTGGATGACAGATTATAGTAATTAAGGCATTATGCATGATATAAAATACATTGTGAAAACTAAAAGCTGCGAGTATGAGTAATATCTGCAAGCTAGTATCATTAAAGAAAATCAGTAGAATACATTGTACCATTAATAGAATTCGAGCAAGGAACATTACCTCCTTACGGCGACCAGTTTTATCAGAGAAACTACTGAAGAATGAACTACCAATGATTGAAACAAATGCTGGAATTGAAATAACAACAGTTAACATTAGATAAGGATACTGGTAACCAGCTTCAGGTGTAATAATCTCTTCGTTAAGCCAAATACTGAAAAAAATCCAGTAGCTTGATATTGCTAACGCATCAAGCATATATGCAACTAACAGGGGTAGAAGGTTGCGGGGTGGTAAGAACTCTTTAACCTTCGTTGCAAAATGGAAAGACATTTGATATTCAAAACAATAAAACTTGAAATAATTTTAAAGTTATAGTTGCTAAATGTTACAGGAAAGTATACCTTGAAATTAAA
>CAZPXJ010000090.1:0-11926 GCA_964590855.1 uncultured archaeon | reverse complement strand
GAACAGGTGAATACAGTGATGGTACCAACCAACAAGTAACTGCTAAAGATGCAGTCTTTACATATCTAGCCTGGTCTAACCCAGTTATCAGTGAGGATACAACCTATCACGATTGGATTTCTGGTTGTTATGTTGATCCAGTTGATCCATTAGCTTTCCACATTGAAATCGATGGTAATCCAGCAACTCCTGAACAAGAGCAGTATGTAGACTTTTGGGCAAGACTCCCATGGGAAGTTCTACCAGAATTCTTCTTGAACTCAAGTAATCCAACTGTTACTTATACAGATGGTGGAATAGAGTGTACTGGTATATATTCAGGTATGGAAACAACTGATCAATGGGTTGCTTATAGTACATCCGCTTTTGGTTGTGGAAAATACATGTTAGATTATGCAATCGATAACTCAGTAACAGTTTTGGAAGCAAGTCCATACTGGTTTGGCGTAGGTGCCATCGATGGTACAGCTCAAACATTGGATATTGGTCAAATCAACGTTCGTGTTATTCCTGATACCTCTGCTGAATTGGCAGAATTCAAGGCAGGAAAACTAGATTGGACAGGTTTAACCTCATTCCCAGCAGAAAGAAAGCAGATGCAAGCAGATCCAAGATTTGATGTGCAAACCTTCGTTACAGGATATATCACTTTCATGTTCTATAACCTTAAACGTCCATTTGTCGGCGGTGCAGATAACTACGAATATCTTACAGCCGTTGGTAAAGAGGAATACACTAAAGGTTGTGCAGTTCGTAAAGCTATGAACTATGCTATCGATAGAGATGAAATGAACCAAGTTCTGCATGACGGAGAGTATTTAATTGCTCACAGTGTCTTGTATCCATTTACAGCATATTACTACTACAATGATATCGTAAAGTATAACTACGATCTCTTTGCTGCACAAACATGGTTAGCTGATGCTGGGTATATTCCTTATCCAGTATCCACAACACCAGAGGATACAACTACAGCTCCATTCCCAATAGTAGGAATAATTGCTGCAATCGGCGCTGCCGCTGCAATAGCATTCTATCGTAAAAGAAACTAAGTATCAATTCTTTTTTTCTTTTTTCTTTTTCTTTCTTAACTCTCTGCTAAGGAAGGATTCTCAAGTGTATTAACTACAGTTTAAACAGCACCTAAGTTGAGTAATAGATTAGCTTCTAAAGATACTTCTAACGATTATATTATTATTCAAAAAATCAAGATCTTCAACCAATAGTTTCTGGATAAATCTTGATCAGTATCATTGTGCTGAGATTAATTAGAAGAATATCGCAGCAAAGATTGAAGCAATAAGCAAATAGGTAATCATTTTGATTAGAGGATGAATCCTTTTGATAGTAGAAATAAAGCCTGTATCTTGCTGTGCTTTAACAATAAAAATTCTAGAACTTCTTCCCTTAATCATAAAGAATAGGAATAACAAAAGGAGGGCTGTTGTAATCAGTAGGAACATGAGATAAACCCCCATAGGTAGAAGACTTTCAGCACTATTGAAGGTGGCTTTGGCAATGAAGTAATTGATTACTAAGAGGACGGGTGTGTAAATCCAACTACTGAAAGGAACAGATAATGCCAAATCAAGGAGAACTCTACCTGAAGAAACCTCAAAAAGATAATCGCAACGAGGACAAGTATAGGTTCTAAAATTGGTTTCTTTTTTTCGTTTTGCTTTGTTGAAACCGCAGTAAGGGCAATTCATCATAAATACCTCTTTATTATTCTTGTTCTAGTAATCTCTTTATAATCTTCCTTCTTCTAATGACAGGTACAGCTATAGCAGTAATAGGAATTAAGGATAAGAAACTATATGCCCAAGTGTAATTTTTATCTAAAGGAGTACTGTTAGCATCAAGAGGGTCAGAACCCGCTTCTACTTCTGCACCATCTGTAAAGCCGTCTCCATCGCTGTCAGGGGAGGAGGGGTCAGTAAAATAGATATCTACCTCTTCAACATTAGTTAAACCGTCACCATCAATATCGGCATCAGCATCGGCTTGAAGGGGATTAGTATAATATTTATACACTTCGTCTCCATCAGTTAAACCGTCAAAATCTGTGTCTGGATTAGTTGGATCGGTCCCATAGCTTGATTCATGGACATTTAACAATCCATCATTATCTGGGTCTTCAAAAGCATCATCTGGGTTATTAGGATCTAGAATATCACTATGGGCGATTTCATAGCAGTCTGGTATCCCGTCTTCATCAGTATCAGATGAAAAAGGATTTGTAAAATATATGAAAATCTCATCCCCATCTGTTAAACCGTCAAAATCCGTGTCTGGATTTAATGGATGAGTCAAATAAGTATCTACTTCATCAATATTTGATAAAGTATCGCCATCTGTGTCAAAATCGATATCTGAAACCAAGGGGTTTAGAACATACTGATTAACTTCAAAACCATCTAAAATTGTATCTCCGTCAGTGTCGTTGTTGTTTAAATCTGATCCTAATAATATTTCTTCATGATTAAACAACCCATCTTTGTCATTATCATCATTAGGTGAATGGGTGGGGGAACCTAGGTCTGATATCCAAGGAGCTATCCCATAATCATTAGTTTCTTTGATAACTACATAACCATGTGATGAAAGGAAGACAATCTCTATTTCATTGTCATTGTCTATATCGTAAATTAATGGAGAAACAGAATCAGAAAATGATAAAGTATTCGGTTTTGAATCCTTATAATCTCCGTTATGTTCAAGAATGAGCGCGTTATAGAAACTCAATAAAACTATCTCTGGATAGTTATCACTGTCGATATCTGCTATTGCTGGCGTGCCTATATATCCTGCTCCTGCTAAATAGTAGAATTCGTTTATTATCTCATCTCCCTCTACGCTATATACAGCCAACCCATCATTTAGTAACTGCAGAATCTCCAGTTTTCCATCCTTATCAAGATCATATGAAGTACCTTGAGTAGTGATATATACGGGTAAGGGAATAGTTCTACTCCACGTTTTGTTGTTAGCAGGATTCAGACAAATTCCATAGAGAATACTAAACGTTGATGCTATGAAGAGATCCAGATCTCCATCATTATTGAAATCTCCAATCATGGGCATTTCTCTTAACTCTTCAAGCGGGTGAATTACTTTAATAGGAAACCTAAGTGGATAACCATTTACAATTGTACCGTTGAGATGCCAAGCAAACACATATCCATTATCCGTTGTAGCTATGATTTCTGGTATTCCATCTCCTGTTATGTCTTTTGCAAGAGGGGGGATGTAACTAATAGTATCATTAACTTGCATTGGCCAAGTTGAAATATTTTGGCCTTGATGATCTATATAGTAGACCAAACTACTATTTCTTCTAACTAGTACAAATTCCTTCTGTCCATCTTCGTTCAAATCATGCATAATCGAACCTCGTATGAATTCACCTGGTATATCAAAACCGAATGTTGCATTGATTTCTCCCTTTCTATTGATTGCAAAAAATCTGGTGATTTTCTTATCATCCTCTGTTGTGGTGTATTTTGTGATGATACTAGGGTCCGATACATTCAAATCCATTCTTCCTAGGACTTCAATGTCACTCATTTCCCATAATAAAGTCACAGGCCACCCACTAACCAATCTGTCCTTGTTTAGAAAGAACATTTTTACCCCATCTTCACCTGGGATATCTCCGATGATTACGGTTTCCAGAACACCATCATCATTCAAATCTAGTACGGTAGGAGAAAGATAATAGATTAGATCAGTAAGCAGAATTGTTAATCTGTCTTTATCCTCAATATATATTTGTTTAACACTAGAACTAGTGTGAGTTTCTGGAATATAATTACCAAATAATCTAACAGAACTATTAGAATTGGTTATAGAAGGAACAAGAATAATTAGTAGAAACGATGCGGTGAGAATTTTTCCATGTTTGCTCTTCATACGGATCAGCTTTTTGATTTGGGAAATCTTGAGATTAATGAAATTCTGTATAACTTATAGTTTAGAAACTTATCAATCTTTTTTATACACAAGTTTTGAGCATTTATGAATGTATCTTGTGTGAGCCTAAATGTCAAACCTTGAAAGGAGAGCGATTATGATATTTAGGCTTAATAGAAGAAACTAGTGAGAGTTAGAGCATCTCTTCCTCTCTTGGTTTCCTTTCTGCGATTTCATAGGCTTTTAAGATATCATGTCTTGTAATTATTCCAATAATGGTTTTTGGATTGTCAGCTGGTACAATGGGTACTCTTCCAATGTTATGCTCATTCATCATTTCAAGAATAGAATGAATAGTATCTTCTGGATGAGCTGTGATGATAAATCCGGACGTAATTTCTCCTACCGTTGTAGTTTTTCTATCTTCTTCTCTTTCCGGCAAATCATTTATAGTTACGATACCTAGCAATTTTCCTTCAGAAATGACAGGATATCCCGTATGTTTGTGTTCTAGAAAATAAAGTTCAAGAATAGATGAAGGCATTTCAGCGGGAATTGTAACTACATCTTCTGTCATTACTTCTTTAGCTTTTACAAGACTCATAATATAGGGACGATCTGTTTTTATGTTAACTCCTCTTCGTTTAAGCTTAATTGTATAAATAGATTCACCTTTCATTAAAATCCAAGCAACGAAAAAGCTTGCAAAGGATGCAAGCATAATGGGGGGTATCAAACGGTAATTATTTGACATCTCAGGTATCATAAAAATTACGTTTAACGGAGCTTGCGCCGCCCCAGCAAATAAAGCTGCCATTCCTGCTAAACCATAGGTATATGTTGAATGTATCAATACTGGAAAAGCTAATTGAAATAAACCACCAAACCCAATCCCAATCATAGACCCAATAAAGAGACTTGGGGCGAATATTCCTCCACTTGAACCTGAACCAAGAGTAAGTGATGTTGCAACAATTTTTGCCCCAGCAAGTAGGAATACTAACCCTATAGAAAGTTTACCCGCTAAAGCTAAATCCATGCCTTCATATCCTACTCCTCCTATACCATACATTGGGAAGAACATAAGCAATATTCCTGTACCTAATCCCCCTAGCGCTGGTTTCAAGCTCTCAGGCATTTTTAATTTTTCAAATAAGGTTTCGCTACCATAAAAAATCCTTACCCATAAAAAAGAAATAACACCAAAGACTAATCCAAGAAGAAGATAAATTGGTAGTTCTTGTGGTAACCATGATTCTAAGCTCACGATTTTAAACGCAGGATCGTTTCCAAAAAAAACACTTGAAACTGCAACAGCAACAACTGAAGCAAGCATTACAGGCATTGCATTGAAAAGACCCACTCCTCTTAGAAGTACTTCCATACCAAAAAGAGCTCCTCCCAATGGAGCATTAAATGTTCCAGCAATTCCTGCTGAGAGACCACAAACAACTAAGAGTTTTTTATGCTTAGCATCAAGATGCATAATCTGCCCAAACATAGAACCTATGGTAGCACCGATTTGAGCAATTGGTCCTTCACGTCCCGCACTCCCACCAGACCCAATGGTTATTGCAGAAACTGCGATCTTAAACAAAGCAACTCTCTTTCGGATTACTCCATCCCTAAGCACTACAGCTTCCATAACTTCAGGAACACCATGACCTTTTGTTTCTCTAGCGAACCGTATAATAAGAGGTCCTACTATCAGACCACCAATAACTGGAAGAAAGATATAACCTAGATTGAAACTTCTTGCTTGTATTTTTAAAAGGGGTATGATATGTTCATAGGGAAGCATATTAAAACCTAATTTGACTTTACCTACTTCTAAGGTTATTATTGGAAGGATATAGTCAAAGAATAAAATTCGTGTATATTGGATTACATACCGAAATAGAACAGCTCCTAATCCACCTACAGCCCCTATAATAATTGCTAAAGAATCAATTAAGAACCACTTCTTTGAATAAGGTGGAAATTTAAGAGAAATACGTCTTATTTTGGTCAATTTTTACACTACATTTTGCCAGTTAATAATTATCCATTATATTAATTTTTCAGTGGCAGTTTTATATTCTAGTTTCTTCTTAGATATAAAAGATTTCTGTGATTATCTTATCAAACGTTAACAAAATTAAAAATGTTAATTGATGTTTATACACTATATGAACCACAAAGAAACGAATGAAAATAAGGACAAGAATTCCAAAAAGTCAAGAAGAATAGTTTTCTCTAGGTTCAAAATTCAGTTTAAAAAATATTTAAACTATACAAAAAAATGGTTTCCTTTTGCTATTTTAATCGGTCTAATAAGTGGTATTATGATGGGTTTGTTCACAAGTTTAGTTGTAAATCTTGAGATTTGGACAATTGATATAATTCCCATTTACATTCGTTATCCTTTAGTCGGTTCTGTAACTTCAATTTTTCTTTACTTTGGTTATAAAGAAGTGAGAGGAGCTGGAATTTCTTATGTTTTGAAACACAAGAATACAACAACAGCTATACCAAAAAGAGCTATTCTAACAAAATTCTTTACAAGTGTGTTAGCATTAGGAGCTAATGCTCCAGCTGGGAGGGAGGGTCCAGCCGTAACTTTAGGTAGTACTGTAGCTTTTACAATCGCTGACAAAACTAAGATGTCAAATGAAGATGAAATGCATGCTGTAACAATAGGAGCTGCAGCTTGTACATCAGCAGTTTTTGGGGCACCTTTAGGAGGTTCAGTTTTTGCAGCTGAAGTGCCTTTCAAACATGATCTTGATGAAACAGTTTTCCTTCCAGCTCTATTGGCTAGCGCAATAGCATTTTTAGTGTCAGATGCTATTCTAACCTTGTTAAAATCAAAACCTGTATTTCTAGATTTTGAATCTGTTTCAGTGTCTTTAAAATTCGTTGACTCACTTCTATATATTTTATTAGGGATTTTTGCTGGTTTTTCAGGAATAGGATTTTCATTATTATTTAAAAACCTCTCAAAATTATTTGGCAGATATTTTAAATCATATCTACTGCCGTTTATAGGCATGTTGATAACTACAGTTGTTGTATTTGCAGTAGATTTATTTTTACCTAATGGTATATCTTTGGGGGGGACTGGTTTCAACTCTATAAATGCGCTTCTCGAGAATTATGAAGCAGTAGGATTGGGTGTATTATTTTTGTTATTTCTAGGAAAGATGCTTGCTACTTCAACCTGTGTGGGATTCGGCGTTTCTGGAGGTGTAATGGGTCCTTCCTTGGTAACTGGTGCAGCTCTTGGTGTTTTATATTGGAAGCTTTTTTCCTTTTTAGGTATAGATCCAATTGCCATGATTATTATTGGTATGTCAGCATTTCATACTGCGACAACTAAGACCCCGATTGCCTCTATGATTTTAGTTCTTGAAATGGTGGGTTTTCCGAGTTTAATAATTCCTATAATACTAGCTAATGTAGCGGCATTTATTATATCGATGGATTTCAGTTTATATAGTGGACAACTTCAAAGTAAAGAAATGATTCTTAGAAGGACTATTCAATACACGGATATTCTAGAAACCTTGACTGTGGAAGAATCAATGGAACCAGATTATGTAGCAGTAAAGGAAACTGATACTTTGGAAAATTCTTTTCCACTTCTCTATTTAAATAAAATAAGTTCCCTACTTGTAGTTAATGATAATTCAGATTTAGTTGGTATCATCAGCTCTACGGATTTCCAAAGAGGCTTTTCAAAGAATATTAAAACGATATCTGAAGTAATGACGAGAGACTTAATCATTGCAATTCCTGAAGATAGTGTGAGAGATGCTTTTGATAGATTGACAACGAACAATATAGAATATTTACCTGTTGTTAAAGAAGTAAACTCTACGAAGATACTTGGAATTCTCTCATTTAGGTCTATTGAAGCTCGGTATGAACTTGAGTTAACAGAATTAAAACTTAAAAGAAAACTAACAATTGAGGAATTGGAAGATGATGTTTAGCACAAAAGATTCACTTTTCTACACTCTTGAAAATCTGAGTTTTTCTTTAGATTCTTGGCTAAACAGCTGGTACCCTAGAATATGCCAATTCTTAGAGTTGATTCCTGAAGAGGATCTAGTCGCCTTAGAGCGAACTCTTTCAATTACTTACAGCAATTATCCATCATATGGATTAAAACAAATAATCGAGAATAATAGAGTCATCGCTATTGCTCCAGGAATCCATCTAGAAAAGGAGATAGAAAACTATCTTAAGCAGTATAAACAAGAAAATGATTTACTAATTGCAGCTGATGGGGCAACTTCTTATTTAATTTCTAGGGGAATAATCCCAGATATAATTGTTACCGATTTTGATGGTAATATAGATAATCAGCTATCCGCTCAAAAAGAAGGTTCTATTCTTTTAATACATGTTCATGGTGATAACTATCAAACCATTCAAAGACAGCTGGGATATATTTCAAAAGGTGATTTTCTGATAACTACTCAGATTCAACCTCTACCCGGTTCTCATAATTTCTATGGCTTTACTGATGGCGATAGAATAGTGTGTCTATCAACTCTTATGGCAGCTGATGAGATTATTCTCATAGGTTATGATTTTGGGTCAAGTATTGGAAAATACTCGAAAACTAAGGAATTAGATGAAGAGCGAAAAAATAGGAAAATGAAGAAGTTCATTATAGGGAAATCTGTGATAAATTGGTGTAGCAAATCTGGACAAAAAATTTCATTTCTTCCTGATTGACGCTACTCATCCATGTACTGGAAATAGTTCTGTTGTTACTCCTTGACCTTCGTATTCGTACACAGTTACTGTAACTTGGCTGATATTGTCTTGTTTAATCTCTTCATTCTTTGCTAACATTTTGACGAAATAATGACTTAGCTCTTCTACAGTAGTATTTTCAATTGGTAAAATAACACAATCTGATTTAGGAAACTCATATTCTTTGTCGATATGGGGTACCTTGACTATTATTTGGGTACCTTCTTCTATTATGGTCATAAGTCTGTTTTTGGAAGGGATGAGAACATAATGATCCAATGTGTCAACAATAGGTTTCATGATACGTTTTATTGTGTGAAAATTGATTACCATATTATCTTTACCTTGTGTTCCATAAACATTTACTAGTATACGATAATTATGTCCATGGAGTGCTTCATTGAATTTTTCCCCGATAACAAAATGTGCGCATGAGAATGTTAGGTAGTCTCTATCTAAGAACAGATCATATGTCATTAATTTTGTATTAACTTGTTTTAATAAAAATCCTTCTTTCAAACATACACTTACTCACCTCTATCGAGTAAATAGGATTCCAATTCTTGTATACCTAAATCTATGTCAACTAAATATACGAGAAAATCTGATAGAAGCGCAGCATATTCATTTCTTAGTTCCTTCCCCAGATTTATCAATTCATCAAAACTACTGATGTCATCAAGTCCCCAAGAAAGAACATCACAGAGCTTTCCAATTTCATCTTCCGTAAGAACCTCCTCTGATTTAGTTTCAAGCATTTTTATTTGAATTAAGATTTTGTCTGAACTAGATGACTCATCTTCATAAATAGATGTGAGTGGAATAATACAAATATCCAACAATTCATGCAAAGTCATTTGAGCTTTATCTGCAAGATCGATGGCTTGAAATGACAGATCTGTTGTTTGTCTTATCAATTCTTTCTGAGCTTGTTGTTTTTCTTCATCAGTTACAACACCTTTGTGCAAGTTTACATATTCATCTTGTTTGGTTAGTACAAGTGAAAGATTTTCTCTAATGTTCTCTTCTGCATCGGATTCGGGAGACGTGCGATAATAGATATCTTGCCAATTAGTGTTAACCTGCTCCTTCAAAGCCATCAATTCGTTACCTCTGACAAGAATACTCTCAATTTTCTGGATGATGATTTCTCTTTCATTCATCCCTTTTAGATAAGCTCTATCCACTTCTTCTTCAAATTCTGTCTTAGTTTTCCCTCCAGAGCGTAAATAATCTACAATTGAACTTTGATAAAAGGTGCGTGCAAGCATAGACATAGCTGACAATAGAGACGTTCTTAGCGTGTAAAGACTGTTTTCATTGGAACCTAGAAAGCGGTCAATAGAGATAAGGATACTATTCATCAACGTATAAATGTGACGGAGTGTCCTGTAGTTCAATCTGTCTAGAAATTTTCCTAAAACAGTTTGCCTTTCCAGAACCGCCTCTATATCTTCTTGCATTCGTGATAAAGAGATGGTGATACTTGAATAAAAGACTTATCTTTTGGAGGAAGCGAATTTAAGGTCATTTTACTGAATGTTCTTTAACGTTCTCTAAAAAAATATGAATTGTATCGGTTAAAACAAAAGAATGTTTAAGAAAATCGAAGTAAATTGTAATTATCCATACAACTGATAATCATGAACATTCAATTCAGACTTGATTTTTTCATCTGGTATGTATGGTAGTAAAAAAAATTCTGGACTCTGTAAAAGATTTTCAACAATATACCGACTTAAGTTTGAAATACCATCTTTGTTAGTACTTTCTGAGGAAAGAAAACGCGATTCAGATGTTTCATCCGTTCTAGAAATAGGTTCTCCACTGATGTAATCAAGTTTGAAAACAATGTATAAGTCGGAGATTAATCCTTTGTTTTTCTTCTCATTAACCATGTGACGAAGAGCTAAGATATTTGCAGCTCGTGTTTGAACACCTGTTTCTTCAAAAACCTCTCTTATAATAGCTTTGGAGAGAGATTCATTAAGCTCAACATATCCACCAGGCAAAACCCATTTGCCTTTACTAACACCATAGGTGTGCTTGACAAACAAAATCTCTCCGTTTCTAGAACAAATTCCACCCACACCAATTTTATGAAGACTATGTTTGGCTACATAATCACTATACATAGTTAACCATAAGTGTTCCACCTAAAAAACTTGAGCTAAAAAGAAAAAGGAAAAAGAAAAAAAGAAAATGAGATTCAAAACTTATCTTCTTTTACGATAGAATGCTATTGCGGCAGCTGCACCAACCGCTGCAATTATTGCAAACACTGGGAATGGGGAGGCAGTTGTTTCTGGTGTTGTTGTTTCAGGTAATACTCCTGGATAACCAGCAGCAATTAACCATTCCATTGCAGAGTAGAGATCATAGTTGTATTTGATAATATCATTGTAGTAGTAGTATGCTGTAAATGGATACAGAACACTGTGACAAATTGTGTACTCTCCGTCATGCAGAACTTGGTTCATTTCCTCTCTATCGATAGCATAGTTCATAGCTTTACGAACTGCTACACCCTTAGTGTATTCCTCTTTACCAGTGGCTGTAAGATATTCGTAGTTATCTGCACCGCCAACAAATGGACGGCGTAGGTTATAGAACATATAACCGAATGCTGCGGAAATAAATGTCTGCACATCAAACCTTGGATCTGCCTGCATTTGCTTTCTTTCTGCTGGGAATTCTGTTAAACCTGTCCAATCTAGTTTTCCTGCCTTGAATTCTGCTAATTCAGCAGAAGTATCAGGAATAACACGAATGTTAATGGTTTCAATATCTAATGTTTGAGCTGTACCATCAATTGCACCAATACCAAACCAATAAGGACTCCTTTGTAATACTGTTACTGAGTTATCGATTGCATAATCTAACATGTATTTTCCACAACCAAAAGCGGATGTACTGTAAGCAACCCATTGAGGTGTATTTAACATATCTGCATATAAACCAGTACATTCTACTCCACCATCTGTGTAAGTAACAGTTGGATCACTTGAGTTCAAGAAGAATTCTGGTAGAACGTTCCATGGGAGTCTTGCCCAAAAGTCTACATAATGCTCTTGTTCAGGAGTATCTGGGTTACCATCGATTATTACATGGAATGATAATTCATCTAAGGGATCTACATAACAATCAGCAATCCAATCGTGATAGGTTGTACTTTCACTGATGGTAGGATTTGACCATACTAAATAAGTGAAAACTGCATCTTTAGCAGTTACTTGTTGGTTGGTACCATCACTGTATTCACCTGTTC
>CAZPXJ010000089.1:0-11988 GCA_964590855.1 uncultured archaeon | reverse complement strand
AAATCAATGATATTGGACTGTTAGAGGCAATTTGACGGGCAAGGGCTTTTCCGTTGACATGCCCCTATATTCGCTTTAAGATGCTTCCAGGGGTAGAATAGGCTTAAAGATAAATGTTAGACACTAAAAGGGAGATTGTATTGAAGACCCTCAGGTGGATTGCGGTGCTACCAATAGCCATGGTGTGCGGCTATCTTGCGTACTTGATTGGAGGATTCATCAACAACCTGTCGCTCACGCTAATTCTCGGCGCACCACCAGAAGGCTGGAAAAAGATTATCACAGATGTAGCACCTCATTGTAGCGCTATAAAGCTAAACAGACAGTATCTAATAGGATTAACAGCAGATGAGATAAGATCTGTCAATATTATGATTCATCAAAATAACTTACTTTCTATAATAGACCATAAATTGGGTGATATTGATACTTCAAATGATTCAGCAATCTTTTGGTTTAAGGAGGAAAACTTTGATGCTTTCACTTTTTCACCATTCAGTGCTAATATAGACCAAGCATCCCTTCTTGCTCAACAGAAAAATTTGGGTATAATTGTACTTACTCTTCTATCTAATCCAGAATCTATGTTATACAAAATAGCAACTGTGAACGAACAACCTCTTTTTCTCTATGTAGCTGAAAGATGTAAGAAAACACAAGTAGATGGTTTCTGGATTGGGAATGCTGAACATATTGATGTTAAAGATGTCAGAAAACTTAAAGAAACTATAGGGTCAAAGACTTTAGCTTTATCTCCAATTTATGGGAATGAGTATTTAATTATCAAGAGTATAATTTATCACTTTGATAATAATGCTATGATATGTGTCGGTGGTCCAATTGTTTATTCTGATGATCCAAGACAAAAAGCGGAGGAGTATAAAGATCTTCTAAATAGATTTAAAATAGAAATGAGAGAAAAAAAAGACTCTCAACAGTAACATAGATTCAAGATTTTGTGAATATCAATTGCTCTTCTTTAAGTTCTAGAAATCCACGTAGAAGACTCTTCTTAGTGAGTTCTCCTCTACACATTGGGCAGTTACTCTTGGTATCTAACCAAGTTATGAAATGATTTGGATGTCCAGCGTAATTACATGAAGGACATAAAATAACATTGAGTTTCTCCCCTTCATTGACAACAAATTCTTGTAAACATATAATACACTTATTTCCCGAAATTGCTTCTTCAACTTTCTCAGCCCAAAGAGATAATTCTTCCTTCTCCTCTTCAGTTTGTCTTTGATCTTGAACTTGAAGTTGTTTTAAGATGTTGAGTATTCTTTGTTTGTTGACAAATGAGAGTGATTCTGAAGTTCCTACTTTCGTTTCTAAGCTGAAAATAAAATTTGATATTTGCTTCTTGATTCTACTTAAAGAATTTTGAAAACCTGTCTCAAAATTGGATTGATATGTCCTTTCTTCTTGCTTGGATATGTTTTTACCACAATAAGCACAAAAAACAGAACTGTCTGGAATAGACCTTTCGCAGAAAGGACACTTCTTAATCTTTCTCACCTATTATTTTCTTATTTAGGAAGATTCCTTGTTGTTTGGCACTGAGGGCAGTAGAACCCACTACCACCTGATGGTGGAAAATACCTATACATTCCTAAACCACAATTCTCACACACTTCAGAATTGTCTTCAAACTCTAATGCAATTTGTAAGAAATCATGTGTCTCAAAGAAGTATTTTGCAAACTTAATTGCTTCCAAATTAATATCCATACTTGCTATCTCTATCATGGTTCCGTGTATTTTGTGTGTTGTAATATAATCAAATGCTTGTCTTGATTTTATTCTTCCCTGTGCAAGAGGATTCATAGATATATAGATGTTTTCTGACGAATTAACAATCATTTCAAGTAGACTTCTGTTTTGCACCCCAAATCCTAACATATTGAAGGGTATTAGATAAATTGCTATTTGTGGATTTGATGTAATGAAGAAAGAAACTGTACCAATAGGTTCGATACTAAAGAGACCGAAGTGATCAGTATATTTTGACAAACTAGAGATGTATTTGTTAACAACCTCATTATCTCTTTGGTCTGCAATAGAATAATCTAAGAATATCACAAATGGTTTGAATTCTAGGCTTTTTAACAGCGAAGTGATTTTACCCATTTCTACTGAACGAACTACTACCATTATTGGAAAATTCTTGATATCTGCATGCACTGTATTGAGAAACTGTGCCATCTCTTCGTCATAAAGATAGAATATACATCCATTAGCTCCTCCTTCTTTCATGCGTTTTAGTATTGGCAAAAGTGAACTTTTGTTTTTTAGAGGAGAATTTTCAGGAATTGTGTTATAATCAGCATAACGAACGAAACCTGCGATAACATCTGGAATTTTTTCTTTTAATTGTTCAATCCCACTCATTAAACTCAAGAATGTATTATATATCTTTATTCAAAAATCTATCGCATGGAAATAGTCTCTAATGTAAGAAAAGATACCTTTTGCTATACAAATAGAGAACCAAAATCTCCTTTCTCCTGAAAATATGAACATTTACCAGTATCTACAATCTCTCTTATAGTTTTTATTATTTCAAGCGATAGATTCAAGTCTTCTAACTTAGAATCAGTCATTGTTGTGATATCAGAATTGAGATGTTCGAGCTCCGATCCAGCCTTTCGATATTCATATGCACTTGTTCTGTTCTCACCTAATATTTCATTCATGAGAAAACCAATACGAGAAAGATAGGTTGCAATTACAAGGTTTCTTCTGAATCCTACATTGGGAATATACCTGGGTTCAAAGAAATTGATTCCATATTCCTTTGCAAGCTGATAACCCCTTAACACTGGCTTAGTTAGTTGAAATTCTTGAGCTTTCTCTGGGTCAGGCTGCCCAAAAGGATTGTTGTTTGAATAAAGCTTGTTGTAACTTGAGTACAATGAGGGATATTTATTTTGAATGATCTGCATGAAATGTTCTTTGTTTCTCCCAGGTTTGAGAGTCAATCCTCCGGTTATAACAAATTCGGAATTAGCTGATTTTAGTTCTGTGAAAATTGAATTCAGATTCTCATCTGTATCTCCTATAAAAGGTATGACAGGAGTAATATATGCACCTGATGGTATTCCTTCTTCCCTAAACTTGTTCAGAGCCCGAATTCTCTCCAAAGATGAACTTGCCATTGGCTCAAAATTTGTTTGATCTTCTTCATTCATAAGAGTAATAGTAAAGGCTACTCGAGCAAAAGATTTTTCGTTTATCTTCTTTATCAAATCTAAATCTCTTAGTACCAAACTGCTCTTGGTTAATATGCGAATAGGGACACAGTAATCATGGACAACTTGGAGTAATTGTCTTGTTAGTAGCATTTCTTCCTCTGCAGGTTGATATATATCACATACATTACCAAATAAACTTAAGAGAAAATCTGGCTGATTGTTTTTGGGAGGAGTCTCATTGCCATCTGTAAGAAAATCTTCAAGTGTAGTGGTTCCGTTTCTGTTTATAGGTTTATATCCTCTTCTGATTAGGAATTGCTCAAACAACTCTGGTGCATTAATCTTAGCCTTGATTATGTTATCAAAATCATCATGCATATGATAGTTATCAGATATCCCATTACAATAGGCACAATTGTGAAAACATCCTTGGTAGATGTTGAGATGAATATGATGAGGACTCCGATTACTTGTACGGATAAGAGACTTTGCAGAAATCTTCTCAATCTTCATATCATCACACCGAGAATCAATTGAGAAAATTGTGCTTTTTGAATATTTAAGGTAGAAAATTATATCAAAATTATATTCATTTGTATCTTATCTTAATTTCTCCCAGTATTCCTCAGGAGGATGGGTAAGTTGCGTATTATATCTTCTATCATAGTAACAGAAATCACAGTATTTACCCCCTTCTACAAGAGTTTGTTTTCTTGAAAGATTAAAATTTGGATTGCATTCTTTTATGATTTCAAAATCTCCATAGCAAATAGTCGCATATATGAAATTCGAATCTAAATTCATCTCTCTCATAATATCGTTCCATTTACATTTTGTTATTTTAGTTACAATACAATTGTCTCCTTTTCTACCAACTATCGCATCATGGGCACCCCAAGCTATAAAAGAACTGATTAATGAATTATTCAAATAATTATCAATTGTCTCTATTTTTTTTACATAATTTAGTGCTTTTCTTACTCTGATATCTGTGATCTTTTTAGAAATTTCTACTGAATCTTCATAAGAAAAAAATTCAGATAAAGGGTATACGAGAAAGTAGATGAATATATACATTGATCGAATTATATCATCAACTTTGATAGAAATAATGTGTTCTATCATTTCTTCTTCATATTTTGCATAATTTAACAAATCCAATATCTTGTTAATACATCCTTTATACAGTTCAGGATATTCTTTCAAGATTTCATATTCGCATACGATGCCAATATCATAGGAATCAAGAATTGCAAATTCTGATAACAATTGTTTTACATACATATTCATGATTTCTGATTTATGCTGTTTAAGGTAATCCAAAATGTAACTGAGATTTCTCAATCCAAAATCTAAAATATGTTTTATAGACATATCCAGAGTATTATTCTCCTCCACTTGAAATTTCTGGAATTCCATAATTTTCTTGAGAAAAATAATTATTTAAAGATTTTTGAGATAAAAAGAAAATTAGATGTTAATACAATACACCTAACTGTTTTTGAACTCTACTCCAAATCCACCTTTAGGATAATGCCAATCTACACTTCCATAAGGGCAAACTAGCTTACATGTACCGCATTCCACACACGATATGTAATCAAAAAAAACTGGACCTTCTGCTTCTTCTCCTTCGGTAAATTTGTAGCAGCTTGCAGGACATCCATATACACATTGATATGTTTTACATTTTGCTTTGCATATCTGTGGATTGATAGTAATATGTGCATAATTTTGATCAGATGTAAACTTTGTTAGATCTAATTTTTCTTCTATGGATTTGGATTGTTTTACGTTACTCATAGTGATCTCACCGCTCCTATTAACAATTTGAACATAGCCCAAAGAGGTGTTTTACGGAGTATGTGCCAAATTGCTGTCATTACAATTCTCTTTCTAGGTTGTCCATTGTTTCTCAACAGTTTTTCCATTAATACAGTTACTAGATCTGGGGTAGTGGTAAATATGTGTTTATTTTCTAGAAAATGAGATGCTCTTCGGAAGGTCTTCAGATCCTTGTATACGAAGCTCTTCTTCAGATTCTTTTTGTAAAGTTTTGTGCTTTGCTTGGTATATGTATTGGTTTTGAGAATGTCAATTGCTGATTCAGCAGCGACTATTCCAGATTCCAATGCAAAATTTATTCCTTCTATGTAAAGACCAGCATTAAGCACCATACCTGCAGCATCACCAACAACTAAAACTCCATTTCCGTATAATTTTGGCATATGTTTAAATCCACCTTCTGGAATGATGTGGGCTGAATATTCAATCATTTTTGCATCTTTGAGAAGCTTCTTGATATATGAATGGTTCTTGAATTCTTCAAACACTTCTGGTGCTTCAAGTTTCTTCTTAGTCAAGACATCCATGTTTAGTATCAAACCAAAAGAAACAGTATCTTTATTGGTATAGTAGAATCCTCCACCAGGAATTCCTTTAGTATATCCTAGAATCTCGTTACTTACGCCTTCATTTTCTTCTAAGTGAAATCTTTCTTCGATTTGTTTATTAGAGAGTTCATAGGTTTCTTTCATTCCCAAAGCATAATACTTAGCTTTAGGTTTTTTCATTAGTTTAGCTTTTTCAACAAGGAGACTATTGGCACCTTCAGCAATAATAACTAATTTTGCTCTTATTTCGTCATCACCTGATTTTACTCCAACAACTTGTTTCTCGTTCCAGACTAGATCTTCAACCATTGTATCTGGAAGGATCATTGCTCCTGCTTCCTCTGCTTTTTCAGCTAACCATCTATCAAATTTAGGTCTAACGACGGTTACACCGTTGTAAGGTGTTTGAGCAAAATTCCTTAAATCTGCTTCAATTGTTACTGATCGTGTTTCAGAAAGAAGAGTGATTTTCTTTGTTGTTAGATATCTTTCAAATGATTTATCATCTTCCCAATACTTGGGAACTAATTTGTGCAATACAGGACCATAAAGTGCAGCTCCACTAACGTTCTTTGCACCAGGATATTGACCTCTTTCAAGAACAACTGTCTCAATACCAGCTCGTGCTAGAGTTAAAGCAGCTGCTATTCCAGCAGGTCCAGCTCCAATAATTGCAACTTCAAAATCATATTCCTCTGACATTATAAAAAGAGTTCAAAATTTCGGTTTATAAATAATGCTAAATGTCAAATTACGATTTTATTTGTCCGAATTTAATCCATATCCCCAGTTTCCTTCTTCATCGTAGTTGAAAGATTTGAACATTCCACATGCTATCCATAAATCATCGAACCAAGGTTGAATTAACCTGGGAATGTCTTCTGTTTCTGAATAATCTTCTATAAAAATTTCTGGGAGTTTTAGTTCGTCTCTATCTATTGGAGTAGGATTAACGCCAAGAATGTCTTTATTAAGCTTCATCTTATATCCTCGAATTTGAACTAGAGTTAAGTATAGACTGAATGGAGGAATAACTGAAATTCTTTTGAATACTTCAATATAATCTGGTAGCGCTTTAAGAATCTCTTCTTCAAAAGAAACACTAGGTATTTCGAGTTTGTTTGCAATAGGTTTCAGAATACTTCCTTCTACAGCTTCAATGATACCTTTTCTGTAAAGATGTACGTAAGATCTAGCAACTCCAGAAAGATCAGTTGTATAAGTGAGAAAACCATCAAAAGTGTGACTAATTTCCATCCCCATATATTTGATAGGTTTGAGAAATTTGGGGTTTCTAGAGATAAGGTCAATGTTATAGTTTTTGTCAATAGTCGATGATTCTCCAGCAATCAAATGAAGAATAAGTTTAGCATTGTCTAGAAATTTAATTGGTGTTCGATTGTTAGCTATATCAGTTGCTCTTTCGTTTCTGAAAATACCTTTCACAGTTAGAATGATAATTTGAATGTTATAAAGATTAGGGATAAGAATAAAAAAAGAAATAAAATGAGAAGTTTTACTCTAACTTCTTCTTCAAAATTGGTAGGATAACTTTCAAATCTCCAACTATACCATAATCTGCATAGTTGAATATTGGGGCACCTTCGTCAGAATTGATAACTATCATAGTTTTAGCTTTTACTCCACTCAAGTGTTGTGGAGCTCCTGATATTCCAGCTGCAATATAGACATCTGGAGAAACTGATTGACCTGTTTGACCAATTTCATAGGTTTCTTCGACCCAGTGAAGATCTGTACATGCTCTTGTTGCACCAATTTCTCCACCTAACACTGTAGCTAGTTCTTGGATAATCTGGAAATTATCTTTTCCTCCAACACCTCTACCACCGGAAACGATAAGTTTCGCGTCCTTAAGATTTACAGTTTGTTCAGCTTTCTTAACTTCAATATGTTTGACATTCATATCATCTGAATCAAAGGAGATCTCTACCTTTTCAATAACTGGAGAACTACCTGAAGGATTCTCGTTTATGAAGAAAGCTCCAGTTCTCGAAGTGGCAAACTTGATTGCTCCTACTAATTTAGTAACTTTCATAGCTTGATCGTCTCTGACAGGTGTATGGAAAAGAATGGTGTCACCATCTAAAGAGATGTCAACAAATCTTTGAGCACATGATACTCCATGATGAACAGCTAGTCTGGGTATAAGGTCTTCTCCAAAGACAGTTCCAGCTGCTAGAACCAAAGAGGGTTCAACCTTCTCGATAATTTCGAGCATAGCTTTAACATAAGGTCGACTTAGATAATTTTCTAATTCAGGAGCTTCAACAGTATGAACTTTCTGTGTTCCATGTTTCCCAAGTACTTCAATCCAATCATTATTGATTTTATTGGATAGGATAGATGCATGAATCTCACTGTTGTTAAATACCTCAGATATTTTGTTGAGAACTCCTAGAAGGTTTTCTTCAACTGCATTATCTCTAATTTGTCCAAATACTAATATCTTCATTTTTTCACACTCCAAGTTTTACCTCATCTTCTTTCAATTTTGCAAGAAGATTGTCAACCATTTCCTCAGGTTCTCCTTCTTTAATGATGTAACTCACTTTTTCAATCACAATATTGGATAAAGATACTTGCTGTAATGATGCTGCTTCCTTACCAACTACACTAGCACTCAAACCTAAGTCTTTAGAAGTCCAAGTCGGAATTACTGCTCGTTTTGCATTTAGGATACCTTTCATCGAAGTATATCTAGGGGTAAAATATTGACTATCGCTAACGCTGATTAATGTTTTTTGTGGAACCTCAACTACTTTTCTACCACCCTCTAAAACATGTCCAACTCGAAACCCTGTTCCAATAGTCTCCATCTCTTCTGCATAGAGAACACTTGGAAGACCAAGTTTTTCGGCTAACATAGCTCCAACTGCATAAGAACTAACAGACTGTTCTTCTGCACCAAGAATTATTAAGTCAAAATCGCCAATTTTTTCCAATGCTCCTACATATATTTTTGCTAAGAGTAAAGGATCTTCTGTATAGAATGTTTCATCAGCAATTTCGATTGCATCAGTACATCCCATTGCAATAGCTTCTCTTAAAGCTTTGATTGGTTTCAAACCTCTTACACACACTGCAGTTACTGTTGCTCCTAAACTGTCTTTGAGTTTCAAAGCTCCTTCAATAGCATTTTTGCTAGTAGGATTAATAACTAAATCGTCTTCATTTGCTTTGGAAGGGTCGAAAAAATCAACACCTTGAAGCTTGACTTGTGTGCTAACGATTTGGTCTATAAACACAATAATCTTCATAGTACTCAACGAAACTGAAAGGTGGAGTTAAATAAAGCTTACTACTTATCAAATTTCATATCTTTGTTCGTATTTAAGGAAAAGATTTAAGAAAAATCTCTCCTCGTGCTTTTAGAGTTAAAATGGTAGATAAAGAGAGTGTTATAAAAACTCAGATGGAATTAAGCAATTTGATTGGTGTCCCAGGGCATGAAGAGGAAGTTACTGATTATATCTTAGTCAAACTGGAAAAACTAGGTGTGGATAAAGCATGGATTGATCCCTTAGGAAATGTTCTAGCAATTAAGGATGGTAACGACCCTAACGGTTTGAGGATAATGTTAGATGCTCATGTAGATGAAGTAGGTTTCATGATATCTCATGTTCACGAAAAAGGTTTTCTCACAATTGAGTCTCTGGGAGGAATTGACAAACGTCTTATGCTTGGAGCTTTGCTACAATTCCAAACAGAAAACAAAGGTCGAATAGTAGGTGTGGTTGGAGCAGCTCCACCACATATAACTAAACCTGAGGATCGAGATAAAATCCCTGAAATAAATGAGATGTATGTAGATATTGGATGTAAAACTAGAACAGAAGTATTGACATTAGGTTTAGATATAGGTTCTGTTGGAACTTTCTTTACAGAATGCATCAAGTTAAATGATGAAATGCTCCTTGGTAAAGCATTTGATGATAGAACAGCATGTAATGTGATTCTACATGTTCTTGAAGAATTAAAGGAAATAAAATTAGCTCATACTTTACTCATAAGTTTCGCTGTACAAGAGGAAGTTGGAACAAGGGGAGCAATAGTCGCTGGATATACTTTAGAACCAAGTATCGCACTAGCTCTTGAGAATACTATTGCTAGTGATGTTCCTGGAGTCCCACCTCAGAAAATTGTAACTTGTTTGGGTGAAGGACCAGCTGTCACTGCTGCTGACAGATCCTTGATCGTTCCAAAAAAGATTCTTGATAGAATTAGAAAGGCTGCGGAAATGGATAATATCAAATGGCAATACAAGAAACCAACATATGGTGGAACGGATGCAGGTTCAATTTCAAGAACAAGAGCTGGTGTTCCATCAGGGGTTGTTTCAGTTCCATGCAGATATATTCATGGAAATGCTGGTGTTCTACTGATAGATGATATACTGAAAACAATAAAACTTGTTACCAATTTCTGCAAGATTTAAGCCAAATCTTCTTTTTTCTCTTCTTCTAATTTTGGTCCTCTGAAGTATGAGAATATTGTAGAGAATAGCATGAATCCAGCAAATACTCCAAATAATACTCTCATTGCTGGAACATAGTTGATTACATCATCTATTCTTCCACCATTGATGCTCTGGAATTTATTCTGGGAATAAACGAAAACAGCTGTAGCTAAGGCAGTTCCTAAACTGAAACCAACGTTGGTTGAAAGACTGAGCATGCTATTAGCTATACCAAGTTTCTTTTCTGGTGCAGCGGACATTACTGAAGTATTGTTTGGGGCTATGAATATACCTAATGATAATCCAATAACAGAAGCTATGATGACTATAACGTAGATAGGTACACTTTCAGTAATAAATAAAGCACCTAAAATCAATGCTAACATCATAGTACCTATACCTATCGTGGAAAGATATTTAACATCTATCTTATTCGAAACAGCACCTGAAAGAACAGCAGCAATTGCCATACCTATGGGTGTGCCCATAATAGCTATACCAGTTTTAAATGTTGAATAATGTAAAATCTGTTGAACAAAGAAAGGTAGTTGAAATATGATTACACATAAACCAAGATATGCTAATACACCAGAGAATATTCCTACAGTAAATCTTCTATTTTTGAACATAGTTAGGTCAACAATAGGATGTTTGCTTCTCCGTTCCCAGAAAATAAAAGCTACTAGGAGTATGATACTTAATCCTAAACTTAATCCAGACAAGAGTTTTGCAAAAGGTCCGAATGTCCCAACTTCTGTTTTGAAGTATGGGACTGCTATTCCTCCTGGCCAGTGTTTTACATTTGGTCCAAAATATGTATGCTCGAAAATACTTGCAAAAACACTAAAACTAAACACCATTAAGAATAGAAAACCTGACAAGAATACTGAACCTAATACATCTGCTTTTCTTCTACTTTCCTGAAGAGGAGGAGTAGGTGGTATGATATATTGAACCCAAAAGAATCCAATCAGACCAACTGGTACATTTATCAGAAATATGAAAGGCCAACCTGAATAAGGAAGATCGTTGTGATGAAGAATTCCATCAAGATTATCAGTTAGAACACCACCAAGAATTGGTCCCAGAGATATTGCAACTGCAATAAGTAAGGAATTTAAACCAATAGCTAGTCCTCTATTTTCTCTTGTTGTAAATCTAGTGATTATTGCCATCCCATTGGCTACTAAACCTGTGGCTCCTACACCTTGTATTATTCTGAACAGAACTAAAACACCTAAGGTTCGTGCAAAAAAACATAGCAGTGATGCTAATGAGAATATAACCATTCCAATTTGGAAAACTAACTTATTTGAGAACCTGTCACCCAGATCTCCAGAAACAGTTGTAAATGCAATCATAGTAAGTAGATAACACAAAATAATCCATTGTATTTGATGTTGAGCTACTCCTAAACTTTCCATCATCTTAGGAAGACTAATGTTTACAATGGTGCCATCGAGAGAAGCTAAAAATGCACCGATTCCTGTTGCAGAAATTAGCACCCAAACTTTGATTGGTTTGTTTTCCTTAGCTGATTTAGTTACAGTTTCTTTCATTTGGACAGAATGTGACTTACTTAGTTTATTATAAGATTTATGTAAGTTACCGCTCTAAACTATGTATAATTTCTTGAACTCATCTTCCAGAATATCCATTACCACAATATCGTGGTAAATTCCTTGAAAGAAATGAGCATCTCTCTTTCTTCCAACTTCAGTAAATCCTACTTTCTCATAGACATGAATTGCTCGTTCGTTATATTCCATAACCCAAAGCTCAATACGGTGTAAATTGAGAATATTAAAACCAAATTTAAGAAGACATATCATAGTATCTGTACCAAACCCTTTACTGTGATTTGCAGGATTGTGAATTGCAATACCTAGCTCTGCAGATCTACTAATGACATTTATAGATTCAAT
>CAZPXJ010000088.1:0-12124 GCA_964590855.1 uncultured archaeon | reverse complement strand
TTGAGCAATACTTGATTCCAGGCATGGGAGTCTTTTCGCTCAACTCTACTCCATGTTCTTCTGCTAACTCTTCAAAAGCAGTTTTCTTGTCACTGAAGTGACGTTTCTTGGTACTGTCTTCTTTCTCAGGATTCCTTGATGACATTCAAGTAAAACTCTAGCTTCTAAAATATATAAGAGTATGGAAAATATTACGCTAAATAGTTGATTATCGAATATCTTTCAATTATCTCTTTTTTCTTCTGGATATCTTCTTTTTTGTGTTCAAGATCCCAGACAGTGAAGTCTTCCAATCCATCAGTATCAAGTAATTTTATCCAGACTAGAGAGATGATCTTGTTCTCATCAATAATGATTTTTCCCTCTTCCTCAAGTTCTTTGATAATGAGGAAAATCTGCATATAATGAGTCAATAAATGGTAAGAATGCCAGAATTCTGCAAAGAGATCGTTGAGATGAATCTTCTTTCTTTTGAGAAGTATTCTCTCAATATGTTCTTCTAAATTCTTCTTTGCAATCCTAGCTGTCTGTTTAGTGTCCCCCCAAAGTTTGGAACTCATTACTTTCAGTTAACAGAGAAGACTGAACCTATTAAAGACAAAAGAAAGAATGTGACAAAAAGAGGAAAGAGAGAGGAGAATTAGGAATCAAACCTGCGATTTTTTCGTCTCCTGATAACAGTAATGATAATATGAATCAATGTAAAACTTGAACCTATAACAGCTATTGATTCTGAGTTAGTTTTACTTGTATTGTTCGTAGGTGTGGGTGTTGTTACAATATTTGGTATATCAGTCGAATTATTTGGATCTGAATCATTAGAAATTTCGACATAATCAGAATATGTGTCATCATCTGTGTCATTATCTTGGACGTTAGTTCTGTAAGCATATTCTAAAGAATTTATTAGAAAATCACCATCCAAATCATCAGCTGAATCATCAATAGATGTATCCAGTCCAACTAGTTCTTCCCACATGTCATGCAAACCATCTATATCAACATCTGTAATAGTATCTATTACCATGGGATATCTGTCAAGAGCAGCTGTGTTCCCTCCAATTTTGTAATATCCGTAACCTTTCCAATCTGAATAATGGTTTCCTACTCCTTCAGTTGCGTTATACCAAGTATTTCTAATTTGACTTGCATCTGAACCCATTTCTACTGATTGATTGGTTCCATCAAGCCCATTCTCAATGAAATAATTCTGAGTGATTTCGTTGAGAATAGCATAATTACTAACTATTCCGCATATTGTGTTTGTTGCAAGCGTATTGAATTTTATTTCTGCATAATAACATTGCAGATAGATACCCTCGGTATTATTGTAACAATTATTCTCTGTAACCACCATATCATTGCCATAAACAGATAATCCTGCTATAGTGTTGTTGTGACAAGTATTAGATTGAATTATTAATAAACTACTGTAAGAAACATCTATTCCAAAATCGTTATTGAAGCAGGTATTTTCGGAGATTTCAGCAACATCAGAACCTTCGAAACCATAAAGTCCTATACCATATTCAGCTTGTGAGCATGTATTTCGAGTTACATTTATGCTTCCTTTTAGATAACCACTTATGCAAGAATCAGATCCACCAGTAATAGTGTTGTTATCTATGAGAATTTCTTGACCCCCAGATAAAAGTATTCCAAATTCATCACACTCAATAACTGAAAATTTTATTTCTAATTGATTTGAATAGAAACTATCAACACCACGTTTTCCAAAAATAGTACAGTTCGAAATATTAACAACATCACAATAATCGATTTCTATACCTTGTTGAAGAATACAGTTATCTAAAGAAATGTTGTTTGAATATAAAGAGCTAATGTGATACTCAATAGGTGTGTTATTGAGATTTTCAAACATAATCTGATTACATTTTATTAGTATTAGTTGTCCATAGTCTTCGTCTATAGACCAGTCATCGACATCTCTTACACATTTGAGTTCTTTACCATTCACTGTATTATCGTAGAAATTTATAACTTCATCATAATAAGAAGAACTAACACCTAATCTACAGCCTATTAGCGTGTTATTTATCAAAGTTGAACCCAAATTGACATTCATTGATTTTCCATCATCGTTGTCAATCACAGTGTTGTTAATATATGTACATATTTTGAGAAATGATTCCATTACATAACCAAAATTAATAACATTATTTTCAATTAGAGAATTGTTTGACATTATACTCATCCCATAACCAGAATCTGTAATGTAGTTATCCCTAACAATTGATTCAATTCCATATCTTGTTTCTATACCATATTGATGAGATAGATTTAATCCTCGAATAGTGTTGTTAGCAATTAGACAATAATCACTTTCAACTGTGTTTATAGCTTTTATTGTGTAATTAAGAACCGTATTTCTTCTTATTATTGGTTGATCAGAATAGTAGTTGTAAATCCCTCTCCCTACATCATGAAGTGTATTTTCCTCAATCACTGCAGTCCCAGCTGCAACATTGTATAGATAAACACCAAAATCATAATGTGAGATATTACAATTCCTTATGATAAAATGCTTAGTAGTGTCATTGATATAGATACCATAAGTAAGATTTGCACTCAAATTCAAGTTCTCAATGATGTAAGGATTGCTACTAGTACCATTTCCTGAAAAACCATAAGTGACGAAATCAATGTCAGAGTGTATAGCTAAACTTGCATCTAAAGGGGCTCCTTTGACTTCTTGATTGGTTTTGAACAAAAAGATCGATAAACATAACAACGATAGAATTAACCCTTTCAACAATCTGTTGGTTTGTCTTGATGATAAATACATGTCTTTTATATAATTGATACATTTATAAACATAGTATACGAACAATCCAACAAACTTAGTGTTCTAATACTAGAACAAAGTAAGAAAAATCAACATATGCCCATAGATCAGTTGATATTTTTAGCAAGATTTTTTCTCTTAAAACCTTGACTTCTCATCCTATTTCTGTTAGGTTGGGATACATCCTTCCGACAAAAAATCCTTCCGACAAAAACAAACAAAATGTATAAATAATTAATAACCATTATTGTGTTTTGATTAAAATATCAGAGGTCTTTATGTTGATTTCAAAAAGAACAATGAGCTCTTTAGTTATCTTTGTCCTTCTAATCTTGAGTTTTACTTCTACTTCTAATACAATAGCTAAAACTATTGATGATACAATTTCTTTAACAGGTACAGAACAACCTGATATACCAATTGATCATCACTTAGTTAAAGTAGACAAATCTCAAGACCTTGACCAAGATTTAATTCAAGACTCATTTAAAGAAAAATTAGAAAATGATAGAACAGAAACTTTTGAGGCAATTCTCTCCTTCACTGGACCTATCACAAAAATAGAGAGAGCCTTCCTTCAAGATAACGGTATAGAAATACTATCTGAATTCACAATTATCTATGCTGCACATATAAGAGGAACAGCTGAATCACTTCTAAGAACAAGAAATCTTGGTACTTCCTTATTTCTAGAAGAAAACAGTCTTGGACATTCACATATGGTAGATGTAACTGAGGATTTCGGAGTGAGGAAGGTTTGGCAAGTGTCTGAAGGCTATGGTTATACTGGCAATCCAAATACTGCAATAGCCGTGTTGGATACAGGGATTGATGACTCCCATCCTGATTCTAACTTCAATGTTATTTATTGGCATGATTATGAAGGAGCGAGTTATCTTGTTACTGGTGATGAATATCTTACTCCAGCAGATTATGGTGGGCATGGAAGTCATGTTGCTAGTATAATAGCTTCAAAAGGAGACTCAAGTAGCAGTTCTGTAGTGTCAGAGCAAGCTTCAGGGTATCTTCCTACTTCAGCAGGTTATGCTTGGTACTACACTTGGTTCTATGTAGGAACTCCCCAAACTGTTACTATCAATTATTCTTGGGAAGGTACAGCTTCAACATATGTAGGGTTCTGTGATACAATAGGAACGTGGATAGCAGATAGTTATAGTACACCTGATAGTACCTCACCAGGATCATTCTCATATTACTTTACCACTAATGGATGGTATTGTGCAATGTACGGACTCGCTTCAGGAGTGGGAGGTAACTATTTCTCCGGAGAAGTGATTTACAACAACGGATGGAGTAATCCTTACTCAGATGGACGTGGAGCATTTGCTGGGGTTGCACCAGATTGTAATATAGTAGGTTTAAAGGTTCTTGATGATATGGGAACTGGTTCATCAGCTGCTTTACTTAATGCGCTTCAATGGGTATATGATTACGGTCAATCCTACAACGTTACAGTAGTAAACATGTCTTTAGGATGGGCTTCAATAGTCCCAGCTATTGACTCAGCAGTCAGCTCTTTAATTCGAAACAAAGGAATTATCTGTGTTATCTCTGCAGGAAACGATGGTACTTCTTCAGGAGGTGTATATTCTCCAGGTTCTTGTCTCGATGCTATCACTGTTGGAGCAGTCAATAAAGCTAGTGAAATTGCTTATTACAGTAGTAATGGTCATTCCTCTCAAGGATTTATCAAACCTGATGTAGTAGCTCCTGGTGGAAGTTTTGCATCCTCAGGTTCATCTGCTCCTGTTCAACCTATTATCGCTGGAGATAGTAATGATGCCGATGAAGCTTACGATTATGGTACTTCTACTAGCTATCCTCCAGGAACTGATTACTATCCAGATAATTACATTGGGCTACAAGGTACATCTATGGCTGCACCATTCGTTGCAGGTCTTGTTCAGCTTATAGTTGACGCTATGATATCAGAAGAAGGTTCTTACACCTATTCTTGGGCTACAGCAAAGAAGATCAAACAAATCATCTGTATGAGCGCAACTGAAGTTTACAATATTGAAGGTTCTATCAGCACAGGAGGAGAAACATATGATGGAGATTCCGATGCTATTAGCCAAACTCCTTCTTGGAACAGAGATGCTAAAGATTATACTGAAGGTTATGGTGTGGTTTCTGTTGAAGGAGCCATTCAAGCTGTCACTGATTGGTTAAGTGTAGGTACAACCGAATTACTCTCTCTTTCTGGTCGTCAAGATGGCACTCATTCCGCTGTTCGTCAGATGAATCTAGAAGCAGGTAAAATCTATCGTCTTTATGGCGATTTTAACCTTGGTAGTTTTACAGACGCAGATTTGTTCATCATCAATCCTGATCCCAGCCAATATGGCGAACCAAGTATCTTAGCTCAATGTACACTTGGTATGGTTATGGAAGAATCAACTATATTCACAGTTCCTAGCGACAATGTCTATTACATGGTAGCAAAATGGGCTGACGGAGTCTACGATGGTGCTTGCAATGTTCTAGTTGAAGAAGTTGTTACTCTAACAATCTTGTCTGATGGCGCTACTGTTCCATCAGGTCAAACAATTGCTTTCACAATTGATGATAGCGATCTATCTTTGGTCGAATATAAGATTGACGCAGGGGCCTATATGCCAATAACACCACCATATGAGGTTGTACTTACCGGTGCTGAAGGTGTTCATACGATAACTATACGAGTTCAACCTATGGTTGGACTACAAGAAGAACAAGTATTCACCTTTACAATAGATGATGATGCGCCACCAGTAACAACAACTGAACCAACAGGAACAAGAACACTTGATTATTCCATCGTAGGAATACTATTGGCTTCAGCTCTATCGATAAGTTTTGTAGTAAAATCCAGAAGAAAAAGATAAATTTCATTTTTCTTTCTTTTTTTCATTTTGACTAAAGCATGTGTAATTTTTGACAGTATATTATATAGAATCACGGAAATTTTGTGCCACTTAGGAATGATACTATTCAATTTTCATCCATAGTAGTATCTGTAGTTATCTTTAATTACAACTTTTTGTTCTTTTTTTTCTCCTTCCTATTTCGAATCAGATTATTGATATGTAATCTGATTGCAGCTCCGAGTAAACCAAAAATTATGATTGAAGCAGGTATACCTAATACCTCAAGAAGAACTTCAGGATACCAATGAAATTCTGTATAAAAAAGAATTATATGAAAGATATAGCTTATTAAACCAACAGAAACACCAGAGATGATCCCATCCAAAAGGTTTGAAGGTATGATACCAGCAGTTATTCCAGCTAGTGGAAAGAGTGCCAATAAGGAAAATCCAGTAACCTCATTCAGATTAAAATAGTAATCAACAATAGAAGCAATCCATATTGGTTGAAAACCCAAAAATATTCCAAGAACAATCATAAGAGATCTTTGAATAGAGGGGGATAATTTCATCACTAAAAGATTGCAATTTCTCTAAAAAAAAGTTTTAGAAAAAAAACAAGTTGTATATAAACCCCAAGTATTTTTTTTGACACAACTTGCAACCTCCTTGCAATCTGTGTACGAAGTTCTTTATAAGAAGGCACCTTTTCGTTCTTTAGACATGGCAGTGAATCCACTATGAGCGTGGCATCAACAATACAACAAAATGAGGAGCTCGGGACTTTCCTGAGCACTCATGATCTTTCGCAAATACTTGCACCAGGGTTACGTAAAAGTAGCATTATCAGAAGCTACTTTGTTGATCCTGAAGAGGACAGAACTAATAGGATTATGGAGATAATTACAACTATATCTAATATTTTCTTAGAATATTATCCTAGTAAGCTTGTTACTGATACAACTATTCAATTTCAACGCTTTCTCCCTGATTTTATTCAAGACTTTGGTTCTAATAAATATTTTACCAAAAATGTAATTGCTAACTATTTCTTAGCTTTACTTGATTTCAGACTTTCCTTGGTTGGTTCAAAGATTTCTCCAAATCATATTGAACTTGTTAGAGACGTTTTGGGAATGAAGAAAGGTAAAACCTTTAGCTACTTTGCTGTCAAACAGATTCAATCAGAACTGTTAGCAGCTGGTTACATTCAACGCAAAAGGAACCCGGTTTTTAGTCCTCTACTCAAGAGCAGAGTGGCGAATATTGTTAATGAAACAATTCTCTATTTCCCTGATAAAGAATTGAAACTTATGAAACTACAAGAGAAAGCATTCGATCTAATAGATGATCGCATCATCCCACGTATTGACGTTGAAGATGCAGCTTTTGTTATTGTTTCTTCTCTTCTTAGTTACTATATCAGGGACAATGGCATTATCCGGGCATACTGGATCTTTATAACTAAACATTACAAACAAGATGTAGAGTTTCTAAAGAGGAAGGTTTATCGATATCGTTCTATGCTCAAAAAAGAAAATAGTGATGGTAGGTTGGGTTTGGGTTATAACGTGGAAGCGAGGAGTAGTAGGAACTATGGTAATCCCTCCAATACTGGTTGAAACTTATGAAGCTTTAGTAGGGATATTTACTGGAGCTGCAAGAATAACCTTTCTTGCAATTCTAGCCCTTTTTATCACTAAATTTTTCTTCGATATACTTACTGATTGGTTATTCAAAGATATCAAGAAATATTTTAACATCCTCTTCTTTCCTGGCAGCTGGAGTCATCAACTTTGGCACTCGTTAATGATCAGAATTCTTGGTTACGATGTGAAAGTAAGTTTCCATATGTCCATGACTTTGCGCGATGTAACTAGTCAGAGCATTGCAGGTGATCTGAAGAGTGTTTACCATGCCTTTCTCATTGGAATTGCCCCATTGATGAATTTTGTCTTGGTAATAGTTCTTCTTGTGTTCAATAAAGATTTCAAAAATTTCTTCGTTTGGGCAGATTTCCCAGCTGGACATTACCTAATAGTCTATCTGATTATCTGCTTTGTTTATTTCGGCTTACCTGATTTCGCTGACCTGATGTTACCCTTCCAAACAGCTACTGCAAAATTTGCTGAATTGATATTTTTACTGCTGTTCGGTTTCATCTCGTTCGTTATCGCAATTGGCATTTGGGGCTATTTCATCCCTTTAATCAACCTTATACTTTATATTATCGCTTTGATTTACCTAGCTGAGAAGAATGTTTTTGATCGCTCTTTCAAGCCTTTCAAAAAGGGTTTTGAACCTACTACGAAAGAAACTGAACAAGCTGATTAAAACATTACTAGCCAAAAATTTTTATCTTTCATTACTTTTCTCTTCTTATTCCATTAGCTATACTTGGTGTCTCAAATGAAACTTCCTGTAACCTTTGAATCTAATGTTTCCTCTTCTAACCGTGTAACAGTCCCAACATGGTTATCATATATAGAACCAGGGGATTTACTCGAAGGTTATGTGCAGTTATTAGACCGAGATGACCAGTATCCTTTTAGTAAGACACTCTCCATGTCCAGGCACATTACTGTTGGTCATATCAAACAATTCCTTCCATCTAGAGAACTTCCCTCTAGATTACGAATTACTATTGAAAGTGTTAAGAAATTAGAATCAGAAGGAGAGGAGTTCAATATGTTTGGTTACAAAGAAGTGAACGGTAAATATAGAATGATTTTCAATACTATGAAACTTGACCCTTCTATTCAACTTCATTTAGATAATTTTACAGCAAACTTCGTAGAGAAGTACTTTGAGAATGAAAACAGTACAATTAAACAATGCCTAGAACTTAAATATCTAGACAAGGTAAAAAAATGGATTAAACCTATTTCTTTGGTTCTTGAAGATGAAATGGGAGCGAAGATTCCAGTCATTATTTTCTTAAAACTTTCTCAAGAGTATTCTGAAAGATTGAGTAAATATTCTACAAAAATCGATACACTTCTTCAACGTTTTTCGAAATGGATTTTTGATATAAACGATTTTAATATTGAAATCCTTTCCAAGCTTTCATCCCAATTAAAGTTGATACTAGAAAAACAACAAGAACCCGAATATCTGGATATGAAAGACATTTTTCCTTTACCAGATCTTCAAAGAGAAATTATTCTCATAGCCATCAAAGAGCACCCTAATAGAGGAATTACATTTGATAAACTTGTTCTTGCTACTCGAGAATCCAAGCAAAATGTCGATAAGGCAATTGAAAAACAGGTTAATAAAGGATATTTAAGAAGGTTTGAAGAAAATGAAACAGACATTTTTGATACTTTGTGGATTGTTTGATATTTTTAGGGAATTATTTCTGTTGTGTTATTATATTTAGGATAATCGAAATCATTTCGAGTAATAATCCCTCGATCTATCAATTTCAAAACCTCCCCCTTTATCCCTTCTAATTCCTTTATGTAATGTTTGGTGACCTCACATACTTTATCAAATCCTTCCTCTCCCCAGAGTTTACTCTTCTCAGCAAACAAACATCTTCCTCCACACACCCCATAAACTTCACAGGATTGACACTTCTCACCAATCAACATCGAATTCTCTAGAGATTGAGGGGTGGAGGTTTCTAAATTTCCCACGACTGTAAAATCATACTCGGGTGGTAAGGGACAAATTGTTATCGCTCCATCGGTTCTAATAGCAAAACTTCTCAATCCTGCTTCACAAGGGAGATCAGTAGTTGTTTCATTCAAAATATGTCGGAAGGTACCTAGAAATGGGACGATCCCTCTCACCTTCCCTTTTTTCATCTCATCTAACCAATAGTGTACTAATTTTGAAGTACCTAAGTTATATCTCTCTGCCCATTCATCAAAATTGTTCCACCGTGTATCGATTCCTTCATCCCACTCCACATCAAGCTGCCAATGGACATTATCAAAGGTTAAGGATTCAGTGTTAAGTAAATAGAGCACATCAGTAAAAATGTCAGATTTTTCATGAACAGCCATTCTAGCAATAAGATCACCTTGAAAACCTCTAGATCTAATATTATTTATGTTTTGAACAACTTTTTGATACGTTCCTGTTCCTCTGCTATAATCATTGATTTTCTCATCTCCATCTATGGATATTAATATGGAAGAGAAGCTGTTCAAATATTTGGTTGGAAGTGTATGTAATAATAGCCCATTTGTCTGGAGTGTATAGTGTTTTGCAGGAATTTTATCCATGACTTCTTGAACCATTTCTAGAAATAATAGTGGTTCGCCCCCGTAGAAACAAATGGTGGGGGAAGCATCTTGAGCAAGGAATTCTGCTAATTTTTCTATTTTCCAGCTAGGTCTGATAGGCAAATCTGGATGGGGTTCATTTTGACAATATTTGCAAAATAGATTGCATCTGTTAGTAGTAATTATGAACCAATTCATTTTTTTCACCTAGGGTCCAAACTGCTTCTCTTTGTGATGTATAAGTAACTTGCGAAATGTAGGTTGGGATAAAAGGATTATTTTATATAAGGGAATATGAGAAAGAATCTTGAGAGAGTTATGAGTTACATCTTCTGTGAATTTTGTGGTGCTCGAAACAATTCGCAAAACCGCTTTTGTGAGAATTGTGGACAAAATATAACTGAGAATGGCAATGTCCCTCACCAGCAACCTCAAGCTCGACCTGCCAATGTTCAACATCAAGGGTATCAACCTTATCAACCCTATCAAGCTCAACAACCTCAACAACCTCAACAAGGGAGAAGTATTTCAGGATCGTATGATGCAGTACCCGGACAAATTTATCCTTATCAGCCCAAAAAACCCGGTGGAGTGCCTAACTGGGTCAAAGTAGTTATAGCTTTATTCTTCTTTGGCTTACCCGTACTTTTCGTGATTATCTTCTTCTCAATATTCTGGTCAATTGGCATTTAATCAGCCTTTACATACCTTTCCGCCTTTTTGTCGCTATTCTCACTTTCAAGGAATGCTTTCCTCTTCCATAGAGCTTATATTAAATTGTTAATATATGATTAACGGGGTCAATATCTACGTACTATCTAGATAAAAAGGCAGACTATTCCTTATGTACTACATGGTGTGTTAGGAGGTTACTCCTTAATGATTACAGCGAGTGAATAAAAGTGAAGATACTTATCACATCCAAGAATGGGGAATTACTTTATCAATACGATTCCTCTTCCGAGGCAGTTATAGTTGATAATGCTTTAGTGACAGGTCTCATTAGCGCGATTATTGCACTATCTTCAGAAGTGGTCTATTCTTTCCCTCGCGAAATAGAATATGAAGGCAAAATTCTGTATTTCTATTACGAAAATGACCTAGTTGTTTCTCTTTTGGTAGATATTGAATCCCCGTTCAATGGTAATATTCTCCCACTTCTACTCGCTGAATTCAAACAGGTGCAACTTAAACACAACTTCAATTCTTTTGAAGCAATTCGCTTTGAAGAAGAAAAAGGTGCACAAATCAAATATTGTCTAGCTGAGTATTTATCTAATATACAACAGAATATGATGAATATTTTTGAGAAGACAGATCTCACAGATTATGATTCAATAATCAAACTGAAAAATGTCGCAAAAGATAGTATGTTAGATAATTCCCGTGATTTTCTTTCTTTCGATGTAATAACTAGATTGATACCTGAAGGGATTGATAGAATTCTATATGCTCTTGTTGTAGGTATCCCTGTTATTGTTACAGGTAACCGAAATATAGTGGAATCAATGATTCAATCCCTTCGCTTTCTTTCACCAACTAAACTGCTCAAAGTCAAGTTTTGGTCCTTCCAATATGAACGCGGATTTGACATCATTGGAACAAGTGATTATCATGGACTTATTCCTTCAGTTAACTTAATTATGGTTAATCTTGATGATGGAATAGTCTACGGAGGAAGATCTTCAGCTTATTTCGAAAATATATCTAAACAACTTACAGGACTCACTGCAATGGAAGCTTATAGTTTGGTTCGTTCAGAGCTTGATTGGATTTTCAACTCCTTGGAATCCTTATCGATTCGCACCCATTCTAAAGAATCTCTACCTCTAGAAAAACAAATGATTTTGTTAGAACTCTTAGAAAAACTTCAGAGCTGAACACAAATAAGATTTATATTCTTCTCTGTTAACACTCTACTATCTCTATGAGTTCTAAGAAGAAGCTTGAAGACAAATCACGGGTAGATTTCTTTAGATTTAGAAAGCAATCTACAACAAGAAAAATTCTCTTAATCATTACAGTATTCTTGACTGGATCTTTCTTAGTCTATGCTCTTCTTACTATTTCTATGAACCGATGGGATGATTTGGGGATTATTTCTGTATGGGTTCTCTTTGGATGGTTATTCTTTGTAATGCTCTTTTACATAAGCTTCAAACTGATATCTTTATTAATGCACAAAGAGAAGACAGATAAGCAGAAATCTGAGAC
>CAZPXJ010000087.1:4395-12180 GCA_964590855.1 uncultured archaeon | reverse complement strand
TTCGACTAGTATATTTGTAATTGAACCTAAACTGCATCCAGGACAGAATATATGAGGTATTCTCCCATCACGTAAAAATTCATCCAAAGGATGTTCATGAGATTCTTGTAATTCGATTTTCTCTTCTGCCATTATAATCCCTTCTCTAATTCCTCTAGAATCTGTTCTGGGGTGTGTATAGCCCCTCCAAGTAAGAACAGACCTTCTACTTCTGTTTTTCCTTTAACAGCTCTTTGTACTTCTCTTGTAACTTGACCATAGTTGATTTCTGGAACATAAATTTTCTTTACCTTCTCTGCTAAAGCAGCGATTATTTTGTCAGGGAATGGCCAAATAGTTATTAACCTTAACAACCCTACTTTGATACCTTTCTTTCGGGCTCGATTTACTGAACCTTTAGCAGCTCTTGCACTAGATCCAAATGAGATCAACGCAATATCTGCGTCATCAAGCATGTATTCTTCAACTTTGATGATTTTGTCTGCGTTCAGTCTTATTTTATCGTTAATACGTCGAACAAGCTTATCCTGAGTTTCAACATTCAGATTTGGATATCCTCTTTCATCATGTGTCAAGCCTGTAACCATGACTTTGTATCCTTCACCTGCTACAGCCATAGGTGGGATCATATCTTCATCTGCTTTGTAGGATAAGTATTCTTCAGGGGGGACTGTTGGTTTTTTCCTGTTAATTTTATTTATTTTACTTTTATCAGGAATAATGAGTTTCTCACTCATGTGTCCAAGAGTTTCATCCATTAGAAGGGTAACAGGTATTCTGTATTGTTCTGCATAATTGAAAGCTTCGATTGTCAAATCAAAGCATTCTTGGACTGTACTTGGACATAATGCTATAGGTTCATAATCTCCATGAGAACCCCATTTTACTTGCATGATATCTTGCTGACCTACAAGTGTAGGTAATCCAGTTGATGGACCACCTCGTTGGACATTAACGATGACACAAGGTGTTTCAGTCATCATTCCATAACCAATATTTTCGACCATTAGTGAATATCCCGGACCAGATGTAGCGGTCATACTTTTTGCTCCTCCCCAGGATGCTCCTAATATCCCAATAATTGAAGCTAGTTCATCTTCAAATTGAACAAAATGTCCATTCACTTGTGGTAAACGAACTGACATATGTTCAGCTATTTCAGAACTAGGTGTAATCGGATACCCTCCGAAGAATTTACAGCCAACAGAGAGAGCACCTTCAGCAGATGCATAGTTGCCAGTTGTAAAATATTCTCCAGTATCCACTTCAGGGAAATTTGATTCTTTCTTACTCATCTTTCTTACCTTCTTCTTCCTCTGGTTTAACAACATAAATAGCAAATTCAGGACATATGAGTTCGCAGAAGTGGCACTCCGCACAATCATCAAAAGTTTTACCATCTTTTAATTTAGGTGGATGATACCCTTTCACATTGATCTCGTCTGATGTTTCTAAAATTTGCTCAGGACAATAAATTATACACCACCCACATTCTTTACATCTTTCTTTAATTAAGAATACTTGGGGTGCCTTAATTTTGTATTTTTTCAAGTCTACAAAAGCAGGCCATTCGGGCTTCCTCCGTCTCTTTTCTAGTGACGTATCCATTAATCTAAACCACAATTATAGCGCTGAGCGACGCCTATAATGTACTTATATAAAGTTTTATTTGCGTAATGACTTATTTAATTAAAACTGTATAAATTAAATTATTTTATCTCTTTAATACTAGCTAGAATCGCGTCAATTGCACGAGATTTAATGTTTGAATTTTTTGACTTGAACAAAGATTAAAGAAAAGTTGAAATAGTTCGATATTGACATTTATTTGTTACACATGTTAACAAGAGATTTGAGTGTCACTATTTTAGGAAATACAGGAGCAGGAAAATCAACCCTTATCAGACGTCTTAAAGGAGAAAGTATTGAGGATATAAGTCCTACAACTAGTATTGAAGTTCATCAAAAAACAATCCGATTAAGGAGCCAATCTTTGGCTTCAGCTCTCAGTTTAGAAAAATATCGTAGTTACAGAGTGAGAGCAATTGATTGTCCTGGAGATATGAGTTTATGGCCATACTGGAAAAAAGCTTTAGCCGATTATAATACAAACGGGATTATATTCTTAATTGATCCAACCCAAGATCCAAAAGTACAAATTGATGCCTTAACCCAAGTATCTAATTATTATTTAATGACACTTGATGATGATGTGGTTAGAGCTGAGCGAAAAGCAAGAAAGGTAAAAGCCATCTTCTTTTTAGTAGTTAATAAAATGGATCTCTTAGACTATAGTAAGGGAAAAGCCGATGAGCTCATCAGAAAACATTATCAAACTGCGTGGAATCATTTAAAGGAAAGATACCCTAACAGTGGTCATTACTGGGAATCTATCTCAGCTATTGACGAATCTGTGCAGATGTACGAGAACATTGACAGTATTTTTGAGACAATTAAACGAGAAATTTATGGTGAATAAATTTCTCTTTTCCTTCTTCCTATAGAAAAAACTTTATTTTGTTTTATCATCATTCAGTTTTACTAGGTGATGACATGAGTGATGCTGAACCACCAAAAAAACAGAAGAAATACGTTCATAACTGCACTAAATGTGGTCAATGTTGTGAGAAATGGGAAGAAGTCCCCATCTATATTGAAGATTTACAGCGTTGGATAAATGATGGAACTTTACAATATGCAATGCCTTTCATTCATTTAGAGGAAATTCCTCCCGTTTATATCCGATTAAAATTGAAGAAACCTGAAACTGAAAATGATCCCAATCCCTCTGGTTGTCCTCTTTATGATTATACAAATAAGATTTGTAATGTTTATTCCTCTATGCCAATTCATTGCGCAGCGTATCCATTAGCTTTTAATGGTGATAAACACTTTTTAGTGGATCAAGAATCTCCAGGACTTGGTGAGGGGTCAATGACTGCTGAATCTTTAACATTGGCAAGACAAAGAGCACGCGATCATTTTGAAGCTGTATCGAATTCCAGTGCACTTCTACCTTTCATCTACACTTTGATTTTAGGAGAAATTATGAGAAAGAGTCAAGAAGCCATGTCATCTTTGTCAGCTGAAGATAAACAACAACTTGAGAATCTTCTTTCTAAATCTGATGGTGAAAGATCAGAAGAACTTTCTGAAGAAGAGGTCGACGAACTCCTTGATGAACTCCTCGAAGAAACTACAGATGAGATAGTTGAAGAAACTACAGATGAGATAGTTGAAGAAACTACAGATGAAGAAGAATCCGACTAATCTTCTTTATCATCTTGACAGAAAAGTGCTTCGGATCCCATTAGGTGACCACTTTCAGATTTTGTAGTTAAATATTTCACATTGTAAACATTCGGAGTGATTGCTACAGGAATCCTTTCAGTTACCTCTATTCCACTATTACATAATTCTGTTGCTTTCTTTGGATTGTTTGTTATCAATTGAACAGAGTATATTTTTAGAGCTTTGAGAATGTCAACTGCAACCATGTATGAACGTTCATCAGCCTTGAACCCTAACAATTCATTTGCTTCATTAGTATCATAACCCAATTCTTGCAAAGTGTAAGCTTTCATTTTATTAAATAAACCAATTCCTCTTCCTTCTTGTCTTAAATAGACAAGCATGCCTGATTCTTGCTTAGAGAGGTAATTTAAAGCAGCTTCAAGTTGTTCTCTGCAGTCACAGCGTAAAGAAGTAAATGCATCTCCTGTGAGACATTCTGAATGAATTCTGACAGGTATATTCCTTTTACCTATTGCTTCACCTTTCATTATGACTACATGCTCTTTCATATCTCTTAGACTTAGTAAACCTATGACTTCAAAATCGCCAAATTGCGTTGGTAATTGAGCAATGGACCCAAAGTGAACTAGCTCTGTATCTTTTAGATCATGTTCTTCAATTGTTTTACGTATTTTTTTCTCAATATCCTCTGTCAAGTTGATCATCTGTTTTAATTTTCAATCTTGAATCTTCAAGAATTTAGTAAACAATTCTGAAAGGAGGTAAATCACTCTTTGTATTAGACCATTTTATGTCTGTATAGTAAACTTTGGCAGAAGGTGGTCCGTTTTTGGCAAAACGAATCAGTTTGTTGAGTTTTTCTTCTTTCCCCTCAGCTATTATCTCCACAGAACCATCAGAGAGATTACGAACTGTACCTCTAACTCCTAGTTTCTGAGCGACTTCTCTTGTACTTACCCGGAAGAAAACACCTTGAACCATGCCCGTAACTATTATCTCAACCCTTCTCTCCTTTGATTCACTATTCATCTTTTAAACCTCTATTAAATTCAATCAAGCTTTGAGTAAACTCGGGTAGAGTTTTTTCACAAGGACCAAAAATTGAATGATCACTAATTTCAGAAATGGGTGTTTCTTCAATATTAAATTCAATTATTTTTATATCATTCTGTTTAGCAAAAGCAGGAAGAGATGAAACTGGAATGACTACTCCTGAAGTCCCAATGACCAACATAATATTCGCATTCAATATCCATTCAATAGCTTTGTTCCATCTTTCTGATGATAGTTGTTCTCCAAACCACACTACATCTGGTCGGATAAGTAGGTTTTCACAATTAGGACATTTTGGTAATTCCAAATCTTTTAATGATTTTTCCTTAGAATCCCATCTCTCAACATAATCACATGAACTGCAACGTGCGTATCTTATTCTACCATGAATTTCAACGATATTTTTAGATCCTGCAATTTCATGCAACCCATCAACATTCTGAGTTACTATCCCAATAGATAGCCCTTCTCTCTCCAAATCAGTCAAAGCTTCATGAGCAGGATTGGGTTGTGCTTCCAATAGAATCCGCATACGTGCTCTATACCACTCCCACACCAATTTTGGATTTTTTTGAAACGCAAAAGGAGTAGCTAATTCTGTAGATCTATAGTTATTCCACATACCATCTTCTCCCCTAAATGTAGGCATACCTGAAGCTTTTGAAATACCGGCACCTACAACTGATACAATTTTGAACTCAGAAATTCCCAGTTGTTGTATAATTGAATCGATGTCCATTAGTAAATGTTAGTACTTACCTCAATAAAAAATTATAGTGGAAAGAAAAATTCCAATAATTTATTTTTGTAAAAGATTGGAACTCTATTAGATATTAAATCGTCTTTTCTTACCTGTAACTTCTTGATACAGCTTGTCAATGCTATTGCTGTACTCTGGATAACGAGTAAAGGCTATCTGAAATGCCATATCAATTTCTGCTTCTTCCATATTTGCAAACTGCTGTTTTGGATTAGTTGTTAAAGCATAGTACTGGGAGATAATGCTTGTACCAGAATATCTGATTATTTTTACAACCTCACCTTCTAGTTTCCTGATGGATGCGTCGATAATATCCTTATGATTATATCCACCACCTTCAGCATCTTGTTGGAGTTTTTGTATAAGTTTTTTGGAAAAATCACTTTCTTCTCCACCTTTTGCTACACCAACTGTCAAATCACAAATTACATTGGTTGGGTAGTTTGAGAGTATTTCAGGTGTTGCGAACAAAATATCAAATTGATCAGGCGGAACATATTCTGCTGGGAATAACGAAACTAGCAGTTCTCTTCTTGGTTGGAATGATTGCAAGGAGGATAAGAATGGTTTAACCATCTCTTTTGAACATACAACAATTACTGGTTTTCCAATAAGAAGTGCATCTATCACTCTATCAGAACCCTTATTGACTAATCTCATGAAGAAATAAGGAGATGCCTCAGATCTAACAATTTCAATAGTCTGTGCAACAGCGCTATCTTGTCTTGTTTCCATTATAGATGTAAGATTATTAGCCCAATTATTGATTCTCTGTTTGAGACCTTCATCCATCACATATCCTGGTTCATAAAGGATAAGACCTGCAAGTTGTTTTGCAATATTAGAACTGTGATAGTTAAAAACTGGAACTTTAGTATAAAGCTGAGACTGCATTTCTTCAGGAATAACGTACGTTAGACATGCCATTGTAATTGGAGACCTTTTACTCTTACATGGAATACCAAAGAAGAATGAATAAGCAACTCCACCAATGTCATGTAATGGCATAACTGCACTTGCTTCTCTCAAGATGTCTGTTGCAGCTGCACCCATAAGCATTCTAATTGACAGTTTTTGGGATTCTTCCTCTGATAAATCAATGAAGTGTACTGGTTTGGTCCCTACAGTATCATCGAAGACGGAAAAACATAATTTATGTGCCATTGTTTTTATAGTTTTGTGGTTTCTCTTAAATGTTCGGTTGAAGGAAACAAATAGGTTAAAACAGTGTCTAGAATAAACTGCCTAAAAGACAAGCGGATGATTTTTAAAGAGGGAATACAAAGTTGTTTTACCTATCCGGTGATATGAGTGGAAGATAATGGAGTGCCGTTGGAAACTCTAGTCGAAAGACTGGGGAGGACCAAGCGCCTTATCCTCATAGAGCTTACGAAGGGAGCAGCTGGATATAAGAAACTTTCAAAGAAACTAAAAATAGGTTTGGATACTATTAGGTCACATGTCAAGACTGGTAAGCATTCACAATCTCTCACTCAAATGGGATTGATCGAGCAAGAGGAAAGGGGCTGGTCAATTACCGAACTAGGTAATAGCGTGTTAGAACAATTAAAAAGAGATCCTGAATATGCACCATTCTTTGTTGAAGCTCCCGAGATAGAGAATGAAGTATAAATTAAAGAGAATCTCTTTCTCTTTTTTTCTTTTATTTTCCTCTACGTAAGAGTAAGTCATATAAAGGACTGCTTTTGCGTTAACTCAATTATTAAACTTACTTAGTTGGAGTGATGAAAACTGTCCCATGATTTTGACTTTGGTGAAGATACCGATGATGTTATCGGAAAAGGTACTTGGATAGACAAGCTTGCAATAGATGTTCTTCAACGTAAGGATAATTTGAAGGGTGATCATCCGGAGATTATTCGAACTGAAAGTGGTTTAGGCGCATCTGGTTTCCCACATATTGGTTCATTTGCAGATGCATCCAGAGCTTTTGCATTCAAATTAGCCATTGAACATTTAGGTCGAAAAGCAGAATTCTTAGCTTTTGCAGATGATTTAGATGGATTGAGAAAAGTTCCAGCTGGAACCCCACCTGAGTTAGAACAACATCTTGGTAAACCGGTCTCAATGATTCCTGATCCATGGGGTTGTCATGACAGCTATGGACAGCACATGGCTTCTTTACTTATCGAGTCAATAGAAAATGCTGGTATTGAGTTTACTCCTGTCTCTGCATATAATCTCTATAAAACTGGAAAAATGGGTCCTCAAGTTAAGAAAGTACTAAATCACGCAGAATTAGCTGGGCAAATTATCAATGATACAACTGGACAGGAAAAATATCTTGAAGTACTACCATATCATGCAGTTTGTGCAGACTGTGGTAAAATCTATACTACACAAGCAGTTTCCTTTGATGCCAACAAAGACCAAGTTGAATACCATTGTAGAGGTGATGAGGTTCGAGGTAACGTACTAGAAGGATGTGGACATCATGGTTTTGCTAACATACACAAAGCTGAAGGCAAACTAACTTGGAAAGTTGAGTTCGCTGCTAGATGGGAACTTCAACAAGTCGACTTTGAAGCATTTGGTAAAGATATATTTGAATCTGTTATTTGTAATGATGAAGTTTGCAGACAAATCTTCGACTATGAACCCCCATCTCATGCTAGATATGAGATGTTTCTTGACAAAGGTGGATCAAAGATTTCAAAATCTAAGGGTAATGTTTTTACTCCTCAAACCTGGTTCAG
>CAZPXJ010000087.1:0-4385 GCA_964590855.1 uncultured archaeon | reverse complement strand
ATGGATCTACCCATTCCTTAGCATTATTAACCTACAAACGAATGGCCGGAAGTAGAACTTTATCGATAGATGATATTCCCGTTTATATGAAAGAAATAGATTTCCTTGAAGATGTTTACTTTGGTAAAGTTAAGGAAGGCAATCAAGCTCGTAAGCGCAAACTAAATGGTTTATTTGAGTATTGTTGGCACCTAAATCCACCCGAAAAACCTTCTGTTCACGTTCCTTATACTTTACTAGTTAATCTTATTGCAGTTGCACCTAATACTGAAGTTGAACGTAAGGAATTCTTGAGCTCCCGATTGGAAGAGTATGGATACTTGCGTAATGGAGCTACTATTGAGGATATCGAAGATCGAATTCAATATGCTGAAAATTGGGTCGCAGACTTCAAGCACTTAGAAGAAGTAGTTATCAAGTTTGATAAACAACAAAAAGTTGCAATTACAGTTTTAATTGATGCATTGGAATCAGCAGAAACTGCAGATGATATTCAATCTGCAATCTTTGGATCAGCACGAGATAATGAAATAAAACCAAGAGACTTCTTTAAACTACTCTACAAAATCTTGTTAAACGCAGATAGAGGACCAAAGCTGGGTCCTTATATCCATACAATAGGGACTGCACAAGCTATCAAGATTCTGAAGAAAGTTCTCTCTTAACCTAAGAGAGAACTTAGCTCTTTTCTATTTTCGAATATAATTTTTCCATCTCTTTTTTCCAGATTTGAAAACCTTCAGGTGTAGTTGGATATTCATCACAATGTCTAGCAACATTCTTACTAATGCTGATAGCTTTCCTCATCAGAAGCAATAATGAATATCTGGGAAAACATCTTAGAGCTAGTGCAAGATAATTCCAAACAGAACGTTTTTTCATTATGCCTTTAGTTGTTAGATCCGCTTGCTTTACAACTTTTCGCTTTAATAAAAATTCCAGCTTCTTCGGACCTATTCTTTCAAGAACTATTGTCAAAATTCTATTTCTAGCATGTTCAGCTCCAAAACTTGAGAAAATTAATTTGTTATACTCCCATAATTTTTCAGTTGAAAAATTCTCTTTTTCTATAGCCTTAGAAGCTACTAATCCCGCAAAGTAACCCGCCATCAAAGCTGGACCATGGCCTTCGGCAGTAAGAGGATCAGCATGATAGGCCGCATCTCCAGCTACTATCAAACCTGAAGCAACTGCATTCCAGAGGGGTGGTCGGATTGATACAACTCCTCCTCTTCCATCAAGTGTCTTGTACGACCCCTTAGGATAGTGTTTCTCCATTGCTTTGAAATACACTTCCTTTACGCCTCTATTTTGGTTTTCACCTGTTTTAATGAAACCAGTTCCGCAATTAAGTTTAGTTTTACCATCTGAGAAGAACCAGATGTATCCAGGTTCTGGTATGTCTTCTTCATATTTCAAAACGATTTTTCCATCTAGTCCATGTTCTTCTTCTAATTCAATTATCTCTCGGTAACAAGAAGCATAATCTGACTTATTTAGCGATTTAGATAATTTTGGTTCAAATCCTTCTGGTAGACTAGTTCTTATTACCCCTCTAACTCCGCTACAATCTATTATGACTTTAGCAAAAACCTCTTTATTTTCGTTTTGGGAATCTTTGATTTTTACTCCTGCAACTTTGCTATCTTTTATGATAGGTTCAACTACCTTGATTTCTGCAATTACTTCAGTTCCAGCTTTTATTGCATCGTTGAGAAGTCTTTGTCCATATTTGTGTCTATCAATCATGTATCCAATAGCGGGTAATGAGATATGGTCCTCAGGTAAAGATGTCTTGAGTACCAGTTTTTCAACAAGAACATTAACTTCTTTTCCAGAAGGAGGCTTGATTCCAAGTTTTTCAGAAACGAAATGAGATGTCTCTTTAGAGATGGCTTCTCCGCAAACTTTGTCTCCTATCATCTCATGTTTTTTCTTGTCCAGTAGTAGAACATCGAGATTTTTTCTTCTACAACTTATAGCACAAGAGACTCCTGCAGGTCCACCACCTACTATGATAATATCATATTCGTTTTTCATTAACAGAAGAATATTCGAAAGGTTGTAAATAAATTCTATGTAATGTATTTTTAGAACAATCAATAATCATTAAATACTTTAGTAGAAGCTTTATCTAATGGTCATCATTTTCGAACCTAAGAATACTGAAATAATCAAAGGCAAATATTCTGATACTAGTGGATTTGAGATTCATGAAGGAGAAATCTCTGTATCACAAGAAACTCCCTTACATAATAGTATGAAAGTTCTTCTGCAACAACAGTCAACCAGATTGCAATTTGTTCATTCAACACTTGGCAGTGATTCAAATATTATGATTGTTTATAAAAAACTAACAGAACATTCACTTGACTTCATAATTATACAAAATCTCATTTTCAAGAGTCGACCTGCTTATGATCATATCACTCAAAATCTTCAAATAAATGTTGCTGACAATGAAAATGAAATATTTAGCGACCCACTAAAATTCCTTATCGCTGTGGAAAAAGAATTTCTTGAAGTAGAGCCAGATGACTATCTAGATTATATGCCTCTATTAGTTAACTTTCTTCTAGAGGTTGTTCTAATAGAGATACAAGAACATGACTCACAAACCATAAAGAATTCAATAAAGAATAACCCAGATACTATTTACTCTAATCTTCTGCAAATTTTTCTTGAAGAAAATGCTTGGAATAAGAATAAAATACTTGAGCTTACTGAATCATTCGGTTTGTGTTTTAATCAGGATAAAGAAGAAGTTGATAAAGATTCACTCAAAAATGAATGTCTTCGCCTGTACTTCAATATATTAATTCTTGCAATGAAATTAAATGAAAATACTGTCTTCAAGGTAATATTCCTGAATTATCTTGATAAAAGAATAGACTACGTAGGTGATGTATTTGATAGTTTTACATGTATGAATGCAGCAAGTTGGTTTCTAGTTGATGATGTAAAAGAAGCTGTAAGATATATTCAAAGAGTACAAGGGAATATTGAAAAGTACTTATCTACAAAATCGCAAATCAATTACTTAAGATTAAGGGGTGCAATCTTTGAGAAAATTGGTAAATATTCAGAGAGTATGAATGAATACCTTTCTTCGGTATCTTTTCTTGATAGTTTAGAGAATTTGACATCTTCAGCAGGTTTAGCTTATGCGGGAATTGGTAACATACATAGTTTAACAGGTCAACACACTAAAGCTATTGCAGCTTATTCCTTTGCTGCATCAATATTCGACTATTTTTCATTAGTGAAATATAAAACCTCTATGTTAAACAATATCCTAACAGTTAGAACGATTAAAGCAAAAGATTACCTCTCAGCTGGGAAAATAAGTCTGAACAATGAGAGGTTCAACGAAGCTAACGAATATATAGAAAAGGCTGTTCAAGAATTTGCATTATTGATAAGTGATACACCAAAGAATCAACTAGTTGATGGTGTAAAGGAAGTTGTTTCTCTTCTTAATCCTCTTGTTTTGAGAAAAGGTGTTGAAAAGAACTTAGAGACAATGATTACTCAATCACTCAGTGATGTAAAAGCACTTCTTGATGTCTGTCGTCAACTAAGTGATGGAAAAGCAAGAGATAAAATGATGTTGGAAAAACTTAGACTATTAGCTACACCAAGAAAGCTTAAGGTCTATCAAGTAATCTTAATCTATCATGATGGTAGGTATATTACCTCACTTAGCTCTGAAGATAAACAAGTTGAGAAAGATAGTAATTTGATTTTTGCTGGAGCGATGACCGCTATACAACTTTTGTTCAAAGAAGTTATTCAAAGTGAAAAAATCCACACTATCGATGCTGGAGAAAATCAAATTTTACTAAGAAAAGATAATCTTATTCAGATAGTTATAATAGCTAATAAAATTTCTGAAGAGATTATTGCTGCAGTTGACGAGTTGATAGATAATATACAAAAAGAATATGGTGAAATTCTTAATAATTGGGATGGATCTCTTGAAAAACTTCAGAGCACATCCTCTCTTATGAAAGAATTCATCTATGATAGGATAAATGAATAGAGAAGTTAAGGTGTTTTTACCATTTCGCGAGTAATAGATGATTCTTTCTCTAAAACAACAACTTCTCCTTTATCACCAACATAAACATGGAATAGATCAAATTTGGGTGAGTTATCACCAGAAATTTGAACCTCTACAGAATTTAGTTTTCCTGCTGGTGGAGGTTCAGCTATCCATGTGAGTATTTTATCTCCATTGTCATCTGTCTGCTCCATTATTTGGGCACTATCTGGATTCTTTTTTACAAGAGCATGACTACCTGGGATCTTATCAGCTAACGATATATATTCTGCTGTTTCACCTCTGATATTTTTTATCAAATACATGATAGAATACCCCATCT
>CAZPXJ010000086.1:0-12227 GCA_964590855.1 uncultured archaeon | reverse complement strand
GCTTAGCAGTCATTCATGGTGATTTTCACCCTCATAACATTATGGTGTCAGATCAGGGTAAATATTACGTAGTTGATTGGCCAGCTTGTTCTGTAGGCGATTATAGAGAGGATCTTGGTTGGACTCTTATGTTAACGGGTGCCTACACATCAAAACATGTAAGAGATATGGCCCTAGAATCATATGAAATTACTAAGGGAATCAAAGTACAATATATTGAACACTTTGAGATTTTATCTGCAATAAGGAGATTAGAAGATATTTTGTTATTGTTCAAAAAAGGTGCTGAATGTGCTGGAATGAGAGAAGAAGCAATACGACAAATCAAAGATTCATTGTCGCACCTAGGATATATTATCTCACTTATAAAAGAGATTACAGGAATAGAGATTCCAGAAGTTGAAGATTTTATTCAGTCAATCTTAAGAAGCTGATAAGTCAGTATCATTCAGGAATTACAGAAATTAATAGTTGTTTACATGTAAAGAGAGTTAGATTGACCATTCGTGAAATAACCAAAGTTAGTTTTCCATACAAGGGAGAGATTCTTCATGGTACAATTAAAAGAATGAATAAAAAAACCGTTACAGTAGTTACAGAGTTAGCAACATTCAGAGTCCCCTATTCTCTTTTAACTCCAAAAATGAAACCTCCCAAATCAAAGCAGAAAACAAGAGAATGGTCTTCAAATCAAACTGAAGACTACAAAAAGTCCCAAGATAGTTCTATAACTATGTTCTCAAGTAGTAACGCTAAAGTTTTACATACTGCAGTTAAACTTCTTGCTGAAGCACTTACTAATGGGAAAGAAGACGCAATAAAAGAATATTCAAATGAAACGATTGCAGAATTAAATAGGATTTACAATTTGCCATACTTGCAAGTTTATACGGGTGGAAAAAGAAGACTGACTAGAAGAGGTGGTCAGTATTATGGTGTGTATAAATCTCGTGGAGAGGAAGAGAAGCGTCATTCTATTTCAGTTTATAGTAGAACAGCTAAAACTCAGAAATATGTAGCTCCAAAAACCTTCTTGCGAACCTTGATACACGAATGGGGCCACCATTATGATAAATACAAACTGAAAATAAATAATACATATCACACAAAAGGTTTCTATGACCGCATCAAAACCATATATAATGAACTAAAAAAACCATTAGATTAATTTTGAAGTTCAGTCTGGTTTTTGAGTTATTTCAAATACTTTTATTAGAGGATAATTAGTTTTAGAAATGAGAACATGAGTGATTCTGGGTATATATTTGATATAAAGAAATTTGCAATTCATGATGGTCCTGGAATCCGTACTACTGTTTTTCTCAAAGGTTGTGCAATGGACTGTTGGTGGTGCCATAATCCAGAAAGTCAGAAGTTGGAACCAGAAGAAATAGAAAAAGCAACTCAGCATGACGTACTAGAAACTATAGGTACCAAGACTTCAGTAGAAGACATTTTGGAGGAAGTAGAGAAAGACAGAATATTTTATGAGGAATCAGGTGGTGGTGTAACTTTTTCTGGAGGTGAAGCTTTGATACAAAATGAGTTTTTATATTCACTTTTAGAAAGCTGTAAAAGAAATAACTTACATACAGTGTTAGATACTACTGGATATACGAAATGGGAGATATTGGAGAAAATAAGCAAACAAGTGGATCTTTTTCTATATGACTTGAAATTGATTGATGAGGATTTACACAAAAAATATACAGGTGTTTCTAATAAACTAATTTTAGAGAATCTTAGAAAACTTGACAAAAATAATAGCAAGATAATTATTCGTGTCCCAATTGTACCAAATATCACAGATACAGAGGAGAATTTGAACCAGATATCAGATATTATCAAAGATTTAAAAAATGTTCAGAGAGTGGATTTATTACCTTACAATAAAATGGGCGAAGAGAAATATAAAAGACTAAAAAGAGATTATAGAACAAAGGATATCACTCCTCCATCAGAGGAAAGGATGAATGAGATAAAGAATTTCTTTGAAGAAAAAAGTTTCAAAGTGAAGATAGGTGGCTAAATGAATGAGAGAGTAGCAAAACTTAGAGATCAGAGTTTAAAAACTAAACCCACGCTCTCATTAGAAAGAGCAATATTACTGACTGAGTTTTTTAAGAGCAAAGAAACCGAGAAAGTCTCTGTTCCTGTTGCAAGAGCTCTTGCCTTCAAATACATTTTGGAGAACAAGAAAATTTGTATTAATGAGGGGGAACTTATTATTGGTGAAAGAGGACCTCAACCTCAAGCTGCTCCAACTTATCCTGAAATCTGCACTCATACTTTGAAGGATCTTGAGATTCTTAACTCAAGAGAAAAGATATCCTTTACTGTTAGTGAGGAAGCAAGAGAAATTACTGAAAAACGAATTATACCTTTTTGGAAAGGAAGATCCATACGTGATAGAATATTCAGCAATATGGATAAAGAATGGGTGGATGCTTACGAGGTAGGTGTGTTTACGGAGTTCATGGAACAAAGAGCCCCTGGTCATACTGTAGCAGGAAAACAAGTTTTTCTGAAAGGTTTTTCTCAACTCAAAGATGAAATCAACTCAAGTATGAACTCACTTGATTTTTATAATGATCCCGAAGCGTTAAAGAAAAGAGAACAACTAAAAGCTATGCTTATAGCAGCTGATGCTTTAATTGTTTTTTCAAAGCGTTATTCTGAAGAAGCAGAGAAGTTAGCACATCAAGAGAATAACCCTAAGAGAAAAGAAGAACTTTTAGAAATCTCACGAATCTGTTCATATATTCCAGAAAATGCGCCTAGAACAACATGGGAAGCATTACAGCATTATTGGTTTATTCATTTAGGTGTCATAACAGAATTGAATACATGGGATTCGTTTAATCCTGGTAAATTAGATCAGAATCTCTACCCATATTATGAGCATGATTTGAAGGAGGGAAGAGTCACAAAAAGTCAAATTCAAGAATTATTACAGTGTTTCTGGGTTAAATTCAACAATCAACCTGCTCCACCAAAAGTTGGAGTTACAGCTGAAGAGAGTAATACCTATACAGATTTCTGCTTGATAAATCTCGGTGGAGTTAAAGAAGATGGTTCAGATGCAGTTAATGAACTTTCATTCCTACTTCTAGATACTATTGAAGAGATGAGAATTCTTCAACCTAGTTCTATGGTTCAGATTAGCAAAACTACCCCAGACAGTTTTCTAAAAAGAGCTCTTAAAATTGTAGGAACCGGATTTGGTCAGCCTTCTATATTCAATACCGAGGCCATCATCCAAGAGTTGTTAAGACAAGGGAAGGATATAATCGATGCTCGAAATGGAGGAGCGAGTGGATGTGTAGAAACTGGAGCTTTTGGAAAAGAGAGCTACATACTTTCTGGTTATTTCAATATAATCAAAATATTGGAATTAACTCTGCACAATGGTACTGATCCAAGAACAGGCAAATTGATAGGCTTTCAAACAGGAGAATTAGAATCTTTTACAACTTTTAATGAGTTCTATGACGCTTTCAGCAAGCAGTTAAATTATTTCATTGATATCAAGATTAAAGGTAATAATATTATTGAGAGGTTATGGGCGGAAAATCTACCTTCACCATTTATGTCACTTTTAACTGACGATTGTATCAAGAATGGTAAGGATTACAATGATGGTGGAGCAAAATATAATACAACTTACATTCAAGGAGTAGGATTAGGCTCTGTTACAGATTCCCTATCAGCGATTAAGTATAATGTCTTTGAAAAGAACATTGTTTCAATGACTGAACTAGTAACAGCGTTGAATAGCAATTTCAACAATTATCAAGAATTGCACAATTTATTACTCGATGAAACACCAAAATATGGTAATGATGACGATGAGGCAGATGAACTTACTATGAGAATCTTTGAAACATTTTATAATGCAGTAAATGGAAGACCAAACACCAAAGGAGGACATCATCGAATTAATCTTCTACCCACAACTGTTCATGTATATTTCGGGAGTGTTGTAGGTGCAACTCCTGATGGAAGACTAGCATATGAACCTCTTTCTGAAGGTATCTCACCAGTTCAAGGAATGGACCTCAAAGGACCTACCGCAGTTATAAAATCAGCGAGTAAAATTGATCATCTCAGAACTGGAGGGACATTGTTGAATCAGAAATTCACTCCACAATTGCTGAAAGATGAAGAAGGGTTATCAAAGGTGGCACATCTTATTCGTGCATATTTTAAGATGGATGGACACCACATTCAATTCAATGTTGTTTCAGCTGATACACTGAAAGAAGCTCAAAAAAATCCTGAAAAATATAGAAGTTTAATTGTACGGGTTGCAGGTTACAGCGATTATTTCATCAATCTAGGCGAGAGCTTGCAAAATGAAATTATCAGAAGAACAGAACATGCGTCTTATTGAGAGGATTATTTACTTCATTTTTTTGGATAAGTTTTTTATCTATCCCATCTTCTATCTTCTTCGATGAAGAAAATATATAGTACCCTACTCTGGTTAGGAGCATCTTTAATCTTATTAAGCTCCCTCATTGTCTTTGCTCAACTTTTTAACACAGACTTTGGTAATGTAAATGTTCAATCTCTCAGAATCCAAGGAGAGAACATAACCGTAGCAGGATATCTATATGAACCGAAAAATGCAGAGAGTCTTACAAATCTTCCAGCTGTAGTTTTAGTCCATGGAGTAATGAACGCAAAAGAACCCATGACAGCTCTTGCTTTAGAATTAGCTAGAAATGGTTTTGTGGCACTATCAATAGATGCTCTGCGACATGGAGGTACAACTGGAACTGTTACTAGTGAAGATGATCCTTCCCTAGGAAGTATAACAGCTGTTCAATATCTGAAATCTTTGGCTTACGTAAACTCTAGTAATATAGGATTAGTAGGGCATAGTATGGGTGTAGGTGCCATTAGAGCGACTTCAGTTAATGAAACAGGTATTCGTGCCCACATATTTCTTGGAGGTATTTCATCCAATAGTAGTTCCTCAGTATATGGTGATCTAAATGAAACGTCCCCAAGTAACCTCTTAGTTGTCATTGGTTTATATGATGAGCTTTTTGATCTGCAAGAGGTAAATGACGTTCTTCAGCCAGTTTTTGGGACAACAGAAGAAATAGAAACTGGATTGCTGTATGGAAGTTTTTCAAATGGAACAGCAAGGAAACTTATTACACCAAAAACCACACATCTTTTTGAACCAATAAGTGGAGATTACATAACTGAATCTGTTTCTTGGTTGTCAAATTCCTGCGGAGTAATAGACGAAAACAAACATGTTGTTTATCCGTACCGTGATATATCTATTTTCTTCGGGTTCTTTGTTTTTGCATTTATGTTTATTCCTATTTCCAATGTTGGATTTGAAATAGAATTCTTTAGAAATAAGAAGGAAGAAGAAGATACAAAAGAGGAAAAAATTGCTTTTGATACTACTTTTGGTTTCTGGAGTGTTGGTACCACTTGGAGTTTCTTGCACCTGATACTCTTTGTACCAGCCATCTTACTATTTGGTATGGGAGCGATTATAATACCTCTTTCATTAGGGTTTACTGCAATATTCTGGATGATATGTCTAGCTATAGTCGGTGCTTTGATTATATTAATTTCAACGAAATTGAAATATAGGGAAATAGGATTAAAACAGATATTTTCACAATTTGGAAAGAAGCTTACAAATTGGAGAGGTTTAGTGCTTACCGTTAATAACTTTCTAATAATGTTTATTCTTGTCCTTATTATTGAACAGGTACCTGGTATCAGTATGAAACTCATGGTTCCTCTATTTAGTGAGTTTACAGGTATCAGGGCTCTAATGTTTCTAGTTTTGATCCCATTCATGTTCTTCTATTTTGTAATGGATGGCTTTATTTCAACTGGAATCTATGAGAGAAAATTGAAAGGGAATTATAGAAATGCCAAATTATGGACCGCAACAAAGGTGATAGGCTTGAAATTACTACCCTTACTTCTTGTATTACTTATTCAATATGTACCAATGTTGATTTCTGGTTTTCAACTATTTACTGGTTTTCTTGGATTTAGTATGCAATTCATATTCATGCTTTTACCATTATTCCTAATCTTCTCTATCGCAACTTTATGGTTTTATGATAAAACAAAAACTATAGAAACAGGAGCCTTGTTTAACGCATTAATATTTGCATGGACATTATCGATTCTACTACCAGTCAACTAGTAGAGTCTACAATTTCCTTATGCCGGAAACAAGAAACAAGATGATCGTTTACCATTCCAATAGCTTGCATGTAAGCATAGATAATGGTACTTCCCACAAACTTCATCCCTCTTTTTTTTAGATCTTTTGAGATTCTATCGGAAATTTCAGTCTTTGCAGGTACATCTTTCCATTCTTGAAAATTATTCATAATTGGCATATTATCAACAAAACCCCAGATATACTTAGCAAAAGAATCAAACTCTTTCTGAATTCCAAGGAAAATGTTAGCATTAAGTATTGTAGAGTGCACTTTAAGTTTGTTTCTGATAATTCCTGTATCTTCTAATAAGTCATCTATTTTTTTCTGATTATATTTGGCTATTTTCTTATAATCGAAATTATCGAAAGCACGTCTGTAACCTTCTCGTCTTTTCAGAATTGTCATCCAGTTTAAACCCGCTTGTGCACCTTCCAAAATTAGAAACTCAAATAGAACTTGATCATCATATACCGCAACACCCCATTCAACATCATGATAAGCTTTAGCTAATTCGTCTTTACTCCCCCAACATCGTTTTTTGTCCATTTAATAACCTCTAGAAATTCTTTAATCAGTATTAAATTGTGTTCTATTTATTTCTTCTTAACACAGAAGAAAACTTCCAAAACAAAGGGTTTATATATCAGTATGTGACATCTAGTATTGAACACAAAGTCCATTACCTATGGTGTAATACTAAGAGAAGTGAGTAAAATGAATAAAAAGGACAAAAAAGACAACGATGAATTCCCTAAGGGATTTAGTGAAGAATTCAGAAGTGTGAGATTCTACTCCAATTTCAATGGTTTAGAAAAAGAATACGGATATGACTATAATCGAGATAAGGAAGGTAAAGAAGAATATCGTGAAATAGGTGAAATTCCAGAGGAATATGGAAAAGAATTTTTTGATAGGATTAGTAACCTACAAAAATCATTCAATTGGAATGAAGACATTTTCAGTCGATCACATAGGAGATTTGTTGACATTTTTCCAAGTTTAGGACAATTAGTAGGAGAAGTTTCTCAGCCAATGCCTTCTATGCTTGCGGAAAATCAAATAGTAACTGAAAAACAAGAAGAAAAACAGGATTACCAAATCGCTTATGATCTTCAAGTTGATAAAGAAAGCAACGAATTATATCTAATTGTAGAATTACCTGGTTTCAGCAAAGAAGATGTTAAGCTGAAATTAGCAAAACAAAAGTTACACTTATCAGCAGACAACAATAAAAAACAGATTGATACAAAAATTCCTATTCCATATATAGTAAATCAAGAAGAGAAGATTTCCGCTTCGATGAAGCATGGTATTCTTGAAATTAAATTAAAACTCCTAGAGAGTGAAAATGGGAATGGTACCGATATTCCCATCAACTAATTTTACAACTGTGGTGATATAAATGTCAACAACTGAAGAAGATAAAAGAACAAGTCTAAGAGTAAAGGAAGCACTTCAAAGAGATGTAGGACGAGGTATCGTAAGAATCTCTCAAGATATTGCAGACAATCTTGAAATAGGTACAGGAGACATTGTAAGTATAGAAGGAAACAAGAAAACTTACGCTCGTGCATGGCGTGGTGTTCCTGAAGACTTTGGCAAGAATGTAATTAGATTAGACAGAATGATTAGAATGAATGCTGAAGTAGGTATTGATGATAGAGCTTATATAGAAAAATCATCAGCTGCTAAAGCTAGAAAAATAATTTTTGCTCCAACTGAAAAGATTCAAATTCAAGGATTTGATGCATGGTTGAAACAAACTCTTGAAGATAGAGTCCTTACAAAAGGAGATATTATTCCAATTGGGTTAGGGATGTCAAAAAAGATATTTCTAGGAGTAGCCTCCGTTACTCCAGCTGCCGAAGCAGTTATTATGACAGCAGAAACTAACATTCAGATAAGTGATAAACCATGGGATGACGTTAAAGCTGCTGATGTAAAACGTATATCTTATGAAGACATAGGTGGCTTAACAGAAGAAATCTCTAGAGTTAGAGAAATGATAGAACTGCCTTTAAGACACCCAGAATTATTCAAAAGATTGGGGATTGATCCTCCAAGTGGAGTTCTACTTCATGGACCACCTGGAACAGGAAAAACATTACTGGCTCGAGCAGTCGCTAATGAAACTGAAGCAAGTTTCTATGTTCTTTCAGGACCAGAAATTATGTCCAAATTTTATGGTGAGTCTGAGCAAAAACTTCGAGATCTTTTCAAGGAAGCAGCAGATAATGCCCCAAGTATATTATTCATTGATGAACTTGATGCTATTGCTCCCAAAAGAGAAGAAGTTTCAGGTGAAGTTGAACGTAGAATTGTTGCACAACTTCTAGCACTAATGGATGGTCTTGAAGACAGAGGACAAGTCATTGTTATAGGAGCTACCAATAGACCTAATGCAATAGATCCTGCTCTAAGACGGCCAGGTCGTTTCGATAGGGAAATAGAAATTGGAATCCCAGACCGAGACGGGCGATATGAAATTTTATTGATACACACAAGAGGTATGCCAATCAATGATGATGTAGATTTAAGCAAATTAGCTGATATGACACATGGTTTCGTTGGTGCAGATGTATCTGCCTTAGTAAAAGAATCAGCGATGCAATCCTTGAGACGAGTTCTCCCCGACATAAATTTGGAGGAAGATGAAATTCCATTAGAAATTCTGCAGAAGATTGATGTTAACAATAAAGATTTCTTAAATGCTTTACGTACTGTTGAACCATCTGCTTTAAGAGAAGTTTTTGTAGAGATTCCAAATGTCTCTTGGGAAGACATAGGTGGCCTTGATGAAGTAAAGAAAGAAATGCAAAGAGCTGTTGAATGGCCTTTGAAATTCAAGGGATTATATAAGAAAATGAAAGCTCAAGCACCCAAAGGTATTCTACTATATGGACCACCAGGTACTGGAAAAACACTTATTGCCAAAGCAGTAGCACATGAATCTGAATCAAATTTCATTTCTGTTAAAGGTCCTGAAGTGCTATCCAAATGGGTAGGAGAAAGTGAAAAAGCAATAAGAGAGATTTTCAGAAAAGCAAGACAAGCTGCTCCTTGTATAATATTCCTAGACGAGATTGATTCAATCACACCTATAAGAGGAAGAAGTTCAGATTCTGGGGTGACAGAGAGAGTAATCAGTCAATTATTAACAGAGCTTGATGGTCTTGAAGAACTGAGAAATGTTGTGGTTATTGCAGCTACAAACAGACCTGATATGGTGGATCCCGCACTCCTAAGACCGGGTAGATTTGATAGATTAATCAAAGTAACAACACCAGATCTAGACGGAAGGAAACAGATTTTTAAGATCCATCTTAAAGACGCACCTTTAGCAGACGATGTGAATATCGAAGATCTTGCCCGTGATACTGAAGAATATTCAGGAGCAGATATAGCCGCTGTATGTAGCGAAAGTAAAATAATTGCCATCCGAAATTATGTTCTAGAACATGGTGAGGATATCGAAGAAGATAAGAAATTCGATGCAGAGAAGTGTGTCTGTATGATTACACAAGCCATTTTAGCAGAAGCTTTAGAGCAAACCAAGCCTTCAGAGGAAAAAGTGACTGCTGTTGGGAAGGACATACGCAAAAACGCCACTAAAAAGGATATGGGGTTTGTATAGCCCTTTAATCCTTAATTTTGAGGTGTAAAAAATGATAGGAAAAAATGAGAAGAACAAAGATTTTGATGCTTTTGAATTGTTAGATTTTTTATCTAACTCAACTAGACGCCGAATTCTTGAGTTATTATCAGAAGAAGATCTTTATTCCTTTCAACTATCCCGTCTTTTAGATATATCACCTAGAATAATTGCAAAATATCTCGCTGAGCTTGAAGACATAGGAATTGTTTCGATGGTGGAAAGAGATAGTGATAAGGGACCAACTAGAAAATATGCAAAACTGAATCAAGCATTTTCATTAATTATCGATGTTGGTCAGAATACTTTTGACGTTAAATATGTCTCTTCCGATGAACCGCTTGCAGAACTAAAGGAAGTAAAGACTAAGAAACAATCTGAATTACGGAGTCAGATAACAAAAGAACTTGCAGAAATACGAGACCTTGTCAAGGAAAAAGCTGCAGAAATATCAAAACTGGATCAGCAAAGGAGGAACTATGTTCAAGTAATGAATGAAGCTTTTTTGCGTTTTAATCAGATTATAGAAAAAACAGTCTATGATTACAATGATAGGATTATCATTCGCAGTGTCTTCAAGTTTTTAATTAGTAAACCTGAAAACAGAGTCTCTTTAACGGAACTAGCTCAAAGAATGAGGGTGTGGAGAGGAGATTTAGGAGATAGATTACAATACATTTCTGAACAAACTGAATTAATCAAAGTAGAAACAGATAGACAAGGAGAAGTATGGTACTCAATCTAATCCCTTAAATTTGCTTTTTTTATTTTTATTTGTCCAAATTGGAACCTGATTGCAAAACAGTAATTCACATTGGTTTTGATGATACAGACTCTTTGAAAGGGGGTTGTACAACTTACTTAGCCTTAGCTATAATCAGTCAAATCTCTGAGTTTTGTACATTTCTTGATTATCCTAGACTAATCAGAAACAATCCAAACATACCTTGGAAAACTAGAGGAAATGGGTCGATTGCCATTACTGTTGAAGTTGGATGTGATAATATTGATAAAATCAAAGAGACAATCCTGAGTTTAATCGATAAACATCATCAAAAGGACAAAAATACTAATCCAGGGTTTGTATTACTCGAAGGAGAGATTCCTGAAATTATAAAGGAATTCTCTATCAAAGCTTTGATAAACAATATAATAATTGAAGAAGCTGAAAAACTAGCAGAAGAAACATGCTTATTTTTCTTTAAAAGAGGAAACGGTAGAGGACTAATTGGTGGGTTAGCTGCGTTAGGGAACCAGTTAAATCCCAAGAAAGAGGATTTTACTTTTGAATTGTTAGCATACAGAACCGATGCTTTCATTGGGACTAAAAGAAAAATCAATGAGTCATCCGTATATAAAATGGATAAACAATTAGCACCTAATGTTTTTAACAACATAGATTCAGAAACCAATAAAATTCTAATCTGCCCCGCTGGTAAGGACCCAGTATTCTTTGGGATAAGAGGGGAAAAATCAAGCGATGTTTTGGAAGCATTATCTCTAATTAAGGTAGATGAACCAATTAGTAGTTATTGTATATTCAGAACAAATCAAGGTACTGATCAACATTTTAAATATGCAAATTGTACAGCTGAAGATTATAGCGTTTTCAAGGGAGAAATTGAAGTGACTGATAAACCTATAACAATTGTTGGTGGTCATGTTTTTCTCAAAGGTCAAATTCAGAATAGTAAAAAAGAAGTAGATGTTGCAGCTTTTGAACCAAGCAAGAGCTTCAAGAACGCAATTAAACAACTACTTCCTGAAGATCGAATAATTGCTTATGGTGGGGTCAAGTATAAAGAGGAGTTCAAAAGTTTTTCAATTCATCTTGAGAAATGTGAAATCATTTTTCTAGCAGATCATTATAAAGAAGAAGCACCAAACTGTCCTGAATGTTCAAAACGGATGACAAGTGATGGATATTTGAAAGGGTATAAATGCAGAAAATGTGGGTTCAAAGATAAGAACCTAGGAAAAACACAAATTATTCTTGAAAGAGATATTAAAAAAGAACTAATTATCCCCCCAGAGCAAGCTCAAAGACATCTTGTCAAGCCATTCAGGAGATATCCTTTACAACCTAAAACAAGTTTCAAAATGATCGATGAATGGTGGAAAAAGTACCCTAAGGTTTGAAATGTAACCCTCCCAGGTTACTCAGGAACTAGCTGAGCTAGGTTGAAAAACATACGCTCAGCAAAAATAAATTCGTTTTTTGATTATATAAAGTTATCTCGAAAACTTGCCAGCCTTGAAAATCTCAAAAAGAATAGAGTTTCACAAAGGAAGTTTTATTCTGAATCTTTTAACACTCAAATCAAAAGTGAAAATTAATTTCGTCCCTTGTATTAGTTAAG